>JAJAYN010000141.1 GCA_026786225.1 Burkholderiales bacterium
CCGCGATTCCCAAGCTCGTCAAGCGCGTTACCGATCAAACTGCCACGCTGTCATCTGCAGATGAAGCGCGTATCGAGGGGCGACTAAAAGAATTCGAAGCAAAAAAGGGCGCGCAAATCGCGGTGCTGATCGTTGCGACCACCCAGCCTGAGACCATTTTCGATTACTCGATTCGTGTAGCCGAGGCCTGGAAGCTCGGCCGCAAGGATATCGACGACGGCGTGTTGTTCGTGATCGCGAAGGGTGATCGCAAGCTGCAAATCCTGACCGGTCGCGGCCCCCAGGGGGTGCTAACTGACGCAATGTCCAAGCGCATCATCAGCGAGATCGTCGCGCCAAAATTCCGGTCCAGCGATTTTGCCGGTGGCATAGACGACGGTGTTGCAAAAATCATCGATGTATTGCAAGGCGAGGCGTTGCCACCGCCGGCGGAAAAGAAACGCGTTTCAGCCAAGCAGGGCACTAGCGTTGAAACATTTCTGGTGTTGGGCGTCGTCGCGGCCTTATTTGTCGGGCCCCTGCTACGGTCGCTGCTGGGCCGGTTTCTCGGTGCCTCCGCAACTGCGGGCGTAACGGGTACTGCCGCCTGGTTTTTGGCGGGCGGGCTGCTGTTCCCCATCGTTGCCAGTGTGATCGTGTTCTTCATTGTGATGTTTATGGGTGCGATGAATTTTTCCAGAGGCGGCGGCTTTTCAGGTGGTGGCTGGACCAGCGGTAGCTCGTCGGGTGGTTCCTCGGATAGTTTCAGCGGTGGCGGCGGCGGCTTTGACGGCGGCGGCGCGTCCGGCGACTGGTGACGGAGCGGACACACAAAATGAACTGGTTAAAACGCTTTCTGCGCCATGTCTGGATGTCCCCGATCATCCTGAAGCGGCAATTTCCCGCAGCCACGCTGGAGGCCATTGGCCGCGCTGTGGCCGAAGGCGAAAAATCGCATCGCGGGCAGGTGCGGTTTGTGATCGAGGCCGAACTGACCGCGTCGCAATTGTGGGCGGGCATTACGGCACGCCAGCGCGCGATCGACGTGTTTTCAATGCTGCGCGTCTGGGACACCGAAGAAAATAACGGTGTACTGGTTTACCTGCTGCTGGCCGATCGCAAAGTGGAAATTGTTGCGGACCGAGGCATTCATCGGCATACCGGCGACGAGCGCTGGCGCGCCATCTGCCGCGAGATTGAGCACCATTACCGCAAGCGTGACTTTGTAGGCGGCAGTACCGCAGGCATCACGAAAATCAGCGCAGAGCTGTCGTTCTATTTCCCCGCAACGGGCGAACATGCGAACGAACAGCTAGACGCGCCAGTGGTGCTGTAGAACTCACAAAAAAGTAAACGCTATATTTGGCGACCTTCTGCAGCACTTTTCGGCCTGCAGGGCCCGCCGGTACTTGATCTACGTAGTTGAACTACGTAGCCGAGGCTGCGTTCAATGCGGTCGGTCGACGAAATGGCTTTGTGACTCGCCTTTTTCGATACCAATTATTCGCTCGGCGTCGCCAAAGCGGCGTTGATTGGCGCGATGCAAGAAAATCACACACAGCATCGACAGCGCGACGAACAGCCCGAACATGATCACAATGCTGCCGATTTTCAGCTGCATCGACAGCATGCCAGCGTAGAGTGCCAGCATGAAGAGTATGCAAAGGTTCTCGTTGAAATTCTGCACGGCGATCGAGTGCCCAGCTGACAGAAGTACGTGGCCGCGATGCTGGAGTAACGCATTCATCGGCACCACGAAAAATCCCGCCATCGCGCCGATCGAAATAATGAGCGCATACACGAGCGGCATATAGTAGACAATATCCATTGCCAGTACGACCACGCCCATCACGACGCCAACGGGCAGTATGTGCAGCGACTTCTTCAGCGGAATAAATCGCGCTGCGGCAACCGCACCGACAGCGATTCCAAGCGCAAAGACGCCCTGCAGCATCGTCGCTTTTTCGAGGGGAAGGCCGAGATGTTTGTCGGCCCATCGCAACACAATGAACTGCAAGGTTGCGCCCGCACCCCAGAAAAGTGTTGTCACCGCAAGCGAAATTTGTCCCAGCTTGTCGCCCCATAACACGGTAAACGAATTCGCGAACTGGTTGAGTAATCGCGAGGGGTTGGTTTCCTGCTTTTCGTAGCGGGCTCCCGTATCCGGAATGTACATATTGAACACGGCTGCGATGATATAGAAGATGATGATCACCGAAATGGCCGCTTCGGCCGGTGTATCGACGTGCGTATCGATCATCGGGAAATCAAAACCGAGCAACATGCGCGACACTGGTGGGCTTAGCAGCATGCCGCCGACGACGGTACCGACGATGATGGACCCAACGGTCAACCCTTCTATCCAGCCATTGGCCACAACCAGTTTTTCAGGGGGCAGCAGCTCGGTCAGGATGCCGTACTTGGCAGGTGAATACGCTGCGGCCCCCAGGCCGACGACCCCGTAGGCCAGCATGACCGCGATATCCGGCGCAATACCGAGGGCGGCAATGTACTGATAAAACAGCATCATCACGCAACCGGTCACTTTGATCGTGTTGGTGACCAGCATCACACGGCCCTTGGGGAAAGCGTCCGCAAAAGGCCCGACAAATGGTGCCAGCACAACGTATGAAATCGTGAAGAAGAATTTCAGCAACGGCGTCATCCATACTGGGCCCTCCAATTGGATGAGCAAGCCGATGGAGGCGATCAATAGCGCATTGTCGGCAAGCGACGAAAAAAACTGCGCCGCCATGATGGTGTAGAAGCCGCGTTTCATGCTCTCGAGAGGAAAAGTGGGGTGGCGCCTTTTGACCTGATACTGCCTGCGACGCTCGATGGATGAAACATCTTAACCCAAGTACCAGGAGAGCCCGCCAACGTGAACGCGATCATCCCGCTCAATTTCTACTGTAAGGTGCCGCGAAACTGGGCGTTGAGTTGGGTCGTTGACTGATACAGGCGTGCGTCGGCACGCACTTCGGGGCTGTCGCCTTCCGGAATACCCTCTGGACCATAAATACTGCACAAACCAATCAGGCAAAGCGCCAATCGCACTTTTTTTGCAGGCGACAGGCGCACATCCTTTTCGAGGCGCGCACGAAACTGCATCATGGGGGATTTTTTGGGGCCTACGAAATCCTCCGGCTCATTGCGGCCATAGACGCGAATTTCTTCCAATCGGGTGACCAGATCAGGGTGGATTTTTTCAGCGTCTGCAATGCGTAGCGGCCGTGCATTGGCCTCCGGCGCCGCGAGTTTCTTCATGGCCGTCTGTGCGGGGGAATCGAATGCCCCGACAACGACCCGTCCAGGTTTTGAATCGCCCGCATCAACTGATTTTTCGATTCGCGTTTCGCTTGCGGCGAACACGTGCAACGGCAACGCGAGCAGCATGAAGCAGAACACTGCCCGCATTGCCGTCAACATTGCTACAGGATTTCCGCCGCGTGATCGGCCAGGCGCGAACGCTCACCGCGTTGCAAGGTGATGTGGCCGGAATGCTCCCAACCCTTGAATCGATCCACCACATATGTCAGCCCCGACGAGCCCTCCGTGAGGTACGGTGTATCGATCTGTGCGATGTTACCGAGGCATACCACCTTGGTGCCGGGACCGGCGCGGGTGATGAGCGTTTTCATCTGCTTCGGTGTCAGGTTCTGCGCCTCGTCGATGATCAGGAACTTGTTAAGGAAGGTGCGTCCGCGCATGAAATTGAGAGACTTCACTTTGATACGCGAACGGATCAGGTCGCGGGTTGCTGCGCGCCCCCAATCACCGGCTTCCTCGTCGGTGCTGTTCAGTACATCGAGGTTGTCCTCCAGCGCACCCATCCAAGGGTTCATCTTTTCCTCTTCCGTACCCGGCAGGAAGCCGATGTCCTCGCCCACCGGCACGGTCACGCGGGTGATGATGATCTCGGAGTAAACCTTGTGCTCCAGCGTTTGCATCAGCGCCGACGCGAGCGTGAGCAGCGTCTTGCCGGTGCCAGCCTGGCCCAGCAATGTCACGAAGTCAACTTCAGGGTCCATCAGTACATTGAGCGCAAAATTTTGCTCACGATTGCGCGCGACGATGCCCCAGATATTGTTCTTCTGGTGGGTATAGTCCTTGAGCGTTTTCAGGACAACGGTCTTGCCTTCCTGTGCAGCAACGATGGCGTAGAAAGGCTTGTCCTCATCCTGATAGACAAATTCATTCACACTCAACGTCGAGATCAGTGGTCCCTTGACGCGGTAAAGTGTGCGTCCATGCTCCTGCCAGGATTCAATATCCTTGCCGTGCTTGTCCCAGAAATCCTTTGGCAATTCGCGCATGCCGGTGTAGAGAAGATCGGTATCTTCAAGGACCTTGTCATTGAAGTAATCTTCTGCCGCAACACCGATGGCACGCGCCTTGATGCGCATATTGATGTCTTTGGACACCAGTACGACGCTGCGTTTGGGGCTGTGATGTTGCAAATCGAGGGCGACCGCCAGAATCTGGTTATCCGCCTTGCCACTATCGGGAAGCGCACTCGGAAATTCCACGCTGACCGGGCGTGTTTGTAGCATCAGTCGACCCGATGCCTGCTTGGTGCCCAGGTCCTTCAGCGGTACGCCGTTTTCGATATCGCTTTCCTGGCTAGATACGATCTCATCGAGAAACCGCGTCGCCTGGCGCGCATTGCGGGCGACTTCCGTCATCCCTTTCTTGTTGTTGTCCAGTTCTTCCAATGTGATCATCGGCAGATAGATATCGTGTTCTTCGAATCGGAACAGCGATGTCGGATCGTGCATGAGCACATTGGTATCAAGCACAAAAATTTTCGTTGTGCTGGTTTTTGGTGTGGGGGATTTGCTGTTTCCGGGTCTAGGGGCCAAGTCGTTTTCCTCTATGGGTGGTCACAAAACATGCGCTTCAAAAGTGAAAAACCCTCTTAGAGCAGGGCGCTCGAAGAGGGTTTTGTCGAATTTTGTGTTCTCAAGTCGTCGTTGCCAGTCATGATTTCGTTGCGCAATTTCAAATTCATTATGACACGCTTTTTGCGACACTCAATGTGTCAACGGCATGCATGAAATTTGTACGTTAGCATGGCGCATGCCGCGATGCTCGAACGCCGGAATTCGAGTCTGAAATGTCGATGAAAGTCACCCTACAGCCATCATGCACTTACCTATTAGCCGTCGCTTTTTTTGCCTCCTGACGTATTTTTTCATCCTGACAGGCGCGTCATACGCCTGTGCACAGGAAGCCAAGGTGCGCAATGTCACCAACGCTGCCAGCGCTCCCGTTCTGAAAAGCACGGTGCAGGTTTCAGGGCTCAAACAGCCGGCCGAAATTCTGATCGATCGCTGGGGTGTACCGCATATTTATGCGGCAAGTCAGGATGACGTTTTCTTCGCGCAGGGTTTCAATGCGGCCCGTGATCGGCTATTCCAGATTGATCTCTGGCGCCGGCGCTGTCTCGGGCTGCTGTCATCGGTCTTCGGGCCGGCCTATGTCGAACAGGACAGAGCCACACGTCTTTTTCTCTATCGTGGCGACATGAAAAAAGAGTGGCTGGCCTACGGCAAGGATGCCGAGCGTATCGCCGGCAGTTTTGTTGCGGGTATCAATGCCTATATCGATCACGTCAATACGGACGCACAGAAATTACCCTTTGAGTTCCCCCATTTTGGTTATGCACCGGAAAAATGGCGCGCCGAAGATGTCGTGCGCATCCGAAGTCATGGGCTTACGCGTAATTTGACCTCCGAGGTGGCGCGTTCGCATGTCGCATGCAAGGCGGATTTGAAGGCTGACCATATACGGACGCTCCTTTCACCAAAATGGGAAACCAGATTGCCGACCGGGTTTGATCCGTGCCTGCCGGTCGATTTGCTGCGTGTTTTCCAGTTGGCGACACAGGGCGTTGCCATCAATACACCTGCAGGCGGCAGAGCTGACGGGGGCAATGCAATGGAGCTGCTTGCGATGGATACCGGTGTCGCGCCGCTCGAAGGTAGTAACGCGTGGGTTATTGCGCCAGCCAAATCAGCGAGCGGCCGGGCAATGTTGGCCAGCGACCCACACCGTGCCCATTCCGCGCCGTCGTTGCGCTACATCGCGCATCTGAGTGCGCCGGGACTGGATGTGGTGGGTGCCGGTGAGCCGGCGCTACCCGGTATTTCCATCGGTCACAACGGCACTATCGCGTTTGGACTCACCATATTCGGTATCGACCAGGAAGACCTCTATACCTATGAGCTAAACCCGGCTAATGCCATGGAGTACAAATACCAGGGCAAGTGGGAAAAATTTGTCGTGCAGAAAGAGCAGATTCCCGTGAAGGGTGCGGCAACGACGAGTGTTGAGCTGTTATTCACCCGTCATGGCCCGATTATCTATATCGAAAAAGAAAAAAATCGCGCTTTTGCCGTGAGGTCTGCCTGGTTTGAGGCAGGTATGGCACCTTACTTCGGCAGCATTCAGTACATGTACGCCAAGAATTTTACGGAGTTCAAGCGCTCCATGCTGCACTGGGGTGCGCCGACGGAAAATCAGGTCTATGCCGATGTCATGGGCAATATTGGCTGGGTCACAGGCGGCCTTACGCCGATTCGTCCCAATTGGGATGGATTGCTGCCCGTACCTGGTGACGGCCGACACGAGTGGTCCGGTTTTCTTGCGGGTGATCAACTGCCATTCAGCTACAACCCAAAGTCGGGCTGGTTTGCCAGCGCCAACGAGATGAACCTGCCCGCTGGTTACCCCTATGCCCAGCGCAAGCTTGGCTTTGAATGGTCGAGCGATGAACGCTACAGTCGATTGAAAGAAGTATTGTCACGTCCGGGCAAGTTGACGATTGAAGACTCGATGCGCTTGCAAAATGACCTGCTGTCGATTCCTGCGCGGCGGGTCATCGGCCTTCTCAAGGGCCTGACGTCAACTGACGCGAGAACGCAGGCCGCCATGAAAATGTTGAGCGGCTGGAATTTTATTGAAAGTACCCATTCACCTGAGGCGGCCTTGTTTGAAGTGTGGTGGTCGCGCTATCTCGGCTATTTGTTCAAGGAGACCGTGTTGGGTCGGTCGTCCTCTGCAACCATGGGTGCTCCGGATACGATGGTCCTGCTCGATGGACTCGAAAGGCCGGAAAGTATTTTTGGCGCAGATGCGATAGCCAAAAGAAACTGGGTTTTGCTGACCAGCCTGACGCTGGCGTGGGTCAACACGGAGAAGTTGCTGGGAACAGACCCACGGCAATGGCAATGGGGCAAGTTGCATCAAAGCCTGTTTATCCACCCGTTTTCGCCCGCTGTCGACGACGCGACGCGCGCCAGGCTCAATGTTGGGCCCTTCCCCAAGGACGGTAGTTCTACCACGGTGAATTTATCGAGCTATAACCCCAACAATTATTTGCTCGCAGGGGGGCCGGCTTTTCGCGTGGTGGTGGATGTGGGTAATTGGGACAATTCGCGCGCGGTCAATTCCCCCGGCCAGTCTGGAAACCCGGACAATCCGCACTACCGTGATCTGGCCGACAAATGGTTGAAGGGTGAATATTTTCCGCTGCTGTATTCGCGAAAAATGATCGAGGCGGCAACCACCGAGAAAATCGAATTGCTGCCGCGAAAATAGTGCGGCGTCGCGTTATGCGGCTTTAAGCCATGTTCTTTGCAACAGCCAATACCGCTGCCGCATGGCCGTCCACTTTTACGCCGCGCCACTC
>JAJAYN010000142.1 GCA_026786225.1 Burkholderiales bacterium
ACCCAACGCTACAACGACAAACACAATCGCGGGCCGGCAATGGTGTGGGGTCGCGACGGCTTCATCGGCAGTCAGCGCTACCCGATGCAATGGGGTGGCGACCCGCAGACCGATTGGGAGGGCATGGCAGCGAGTATTCGCGGCGGGCTGGGCTACGGCATGAGCGGCGTGCCTTATTACGCCACCGATGTCGGCGGCTTCTATGGCGCGCAGCAACCCGATGCCGAGCTGTATTTGCGTTGGACTGCGAACGGCATTTTTTGCTCGCACTTTCGCTATCACGGCATCGGTGAGCGTGAGCCGTGGGCGCTCGGTCCCGAGGTCGAGGCGACGGCGAAAAAACTGCTGGCGTTCCGGTATCGGCTGATCCCGTACATGGTGGGCGCATCCGAGCAGGCTGCGCGCACCGGCTTGCCGCTGATGCGCGCCATGCCGTTGGCTTTCCCGCATGACCGACTGGCGCGATCGTTTGAAGGGCAATACCTGTTTGGCGATGCCTTGCTGGTGGCGCCGATCATTCAGCCCGGCGGGTGCGTTGAGGTGTACTTCCCCGCCGGTCAAGCCTGGTACGATCTGGACACCAATGAACGCATTGAGGGTGGCCAGATTCGCACGATATCGAAGTCGATCGAGCAGTTGCCGGCTTGGGGCCGCGAAGGTCACCTGCTTTGCCTCGGTCGCGCCGTACAGCACACCGGTGAAATTGACCTGGCGTCGCCAGTTGAAGAAGTGCGCGTGTTTGGCGTGCCCACCACCTCGCCTTGTGTGATGCAATCAGGCGTGACGGCGACATGGGAGCAGGGCGACGCGTGCATCACCGGCATCAAGGCTTCGCAATGCCGTTTGCCAGCGGGATTGCGGGCGGTCGATGTCGCGGGTGGTGTTCGTATAGAGCGGCAGGCAAATGGCTGAAGCACCGACGCTTATTAAATTGCAGCAGGGCGAGAGTGTCGTCACGCTTTGCCCCGACGTGGGTGCCGCGATCGCCCGTTTCACTTGGCGCGGGATCGACATTTTGCGTCGAGCACCAGACAGCGCAATCAATGAACGCTTGATCCGGCAGATGGGCGCATACCCGTTGGTGCCTTACTCAAACCGCATTGGTCAGGCACAACTGATGGTGGGCGAACAGAAGTACGCGCTACGTCAAAATTTCCCGCCGGGATTGCACGCAATCCACGGTTTTGGCTGGCAACGCGTGTGGCAGGTTGCGACGCAGACGATCAATTCCGTGGCGCTGCGTTTACAACACACGCCTGATGCCGATTGGCCGTTCGCCTGCGAGGCCAGACAAGTGGTGCGACTCACTCCCAACGCGCTGCGGCTGGAGCTGTCCGTAAAAAACACTGACCCGCGCGTGATGCCAGCTGGCTTGGGGTTTCATCCTTTTTTCCCGTTGGCCCCGGAGACCCATCTGCAAAGTGACTGGACAGGCATGTGGAAAATGAGTGTCGACTCGCTGCCGACCGAGCTTGGTCCGGTGCCACCAGAGGCTGACTTCAGCCAGCTGCGACCGGTAGCCGGTTGGCAAGTCGATCATTGTTTCACCGGCTGGAGCCGCCGTGCTGTTCTCGACTATCCGACCCACCGCATGCAGCTCGATGCGAGTGACCTGTGTCGACAGATCGTGGTGTTCGCGCCCAACGACGGTCGCAACTTCATTGCGCTAGAGCCGGTCACCAACATCAACAACGCGTTTGCACTGGCTGCACAGGGGCGAGCCGATACCGGCATGCGCATGCTCGGCACGGGGGAGTCCATGGAGATTTCGATGTCAATAACCCTGAGTGGGCGGGCGACGCCCCAGCCAGCAGTGTCGTGACACAAACGCTCGAAATAAATGATGTGCGACTGGTACTCGACGCGCGCGCGGCACTGGCCGAATGCCCGTTGTGGAGTCCTGCCGAGCAAAAGCTCTACTGGGTGGATATTTCCGGCTGCACCATCAACCGCTTTGATCCCGCCACGGGCAGCAACGAGCATTGGTTGATGCCGTGCGAGCCGGGATGCATCGGCCTGGCGACAGGTGGTGGGCTCATCGCCGCGTTGCGCGATGGTTTCTATCGGTTCTTCCCGTCCGATGGCCGCCTTGAAAAAGTGGCGGATACACCATACGACACGACATGCATGCGCTTTAACGATGGCCGTTGCGATAGTGCCGGTCGTTTCTGGGCCGGTGCCATGTATGAGCCGCGCACGACCGAGCGGGCGGCGGTCTATTGCCTTGAGCGCGGCAAGGTCCGCATCGGCTGGGGCCCCGATCAAGAAATGGGTGTGAAAGTGAGCAACGGCATGGCATTTACGGCAGATGGCCGCCACGTTTTTCAGTCGGATACCCCAAACCACGTTATTTATCGCTTTGCATTCGATCCGGATAAAGGCGCGGTCGGTGAGCGCCGCGAGTTTGCGCGGGTGCCGGACAATCGCACTGATGTTGGCTATGGCGGCAGGCCTGACGGTGCGGCCATCGACAGTGCGGGCAACTATTGGAGTGCGCAGTATGAAGGTCGCCGCGTGTTGCGCTTTTCGGCCGAGGGAGAAATCACCGGGATGGTGCGCGTGCCAACCCGGCGCGTGACGATGGTCGCGTTTGGCGGAGCCGATTTGCGCACGCTATACATCACCACGGCGCGCGAGGGTGCTACTGACGCGGGGCTGCGCGGCGAACCACAGGCTGGCGGGATATTCGCCTGTACGCTGGATGTCGCCGGTCGTGTTGAACCGCAGTATGTCGATTGAACGAAGCCCACGCTGGGCCAGGCGGATCCACTTTTGTCGTAGGATGAGCGGCGACGTGACACTCAGAGAAAGAATGCGATGCATGCCATGACAACCTATCCCAGTCTTGCCGAGCGTGTGGTATTCGTCTCCGGCGGCGGCTCGGGCATCGGTGCGGCGCTCGTGGAACACTTCGCTATGCAGGGTGCACGCGTGGCATTTTGCGATGTTGATGACGCTGCAAGCACGGCGCTGGTCGCCAAACTTGCCGCGACCAGCAAGCACACACCGCGCTTCGGACACTGCGACATACAGGA
>JAJAYN010000143.1 GCA_026786225.1 Burkholderiales bacterium
ACCGCCTCACCATCTCAGGACTCTCCCAACCTCCCATTTCCTGCAACAGATTCAGCGGCGTGCCGTTTTGGGCTTGCCAGCTGGCCCAGGTGTGCCGGAACGTCATGCCAGCGGAAATCGTCGATTCCAGCCCTTTCCAGCGCCTTGCGTGGCCACTTTGGCGCCTAATGCTCGTTTCCTAAGTATTTTATGTGCGACCTGAAGCATTCCTCATTCGGTACGATATGTCCACATTTGACAATTGTCCATGACTCATGGACAATAACAAATTATGGACAAGAGAGGCATCCCTGCTGACAAAAAAGTATTAGACGCGGTGCTCGCGCGCCTGCGTGCGCTTGGGCTGACGGGCGAGGCAGTTGAGCATCAGCCGCGAGTTGAAACCGGACGCTACCGGCCCGATGCGCTGGTGCGCCTCGGGCATGGTGAAGACCAAACGCTCTATACCGTTGAAGTCAAAACAGCACTCAGACCGGCGAACCTGGGAGTCGCCATGCTGCAATTGCAGCCGTACGGCGATGCGGGAATGTTGTTTGCCGACTACGTCACGCCGCAGATCGCAGAGATACTCAAAGCGCAAAACATCGCTTTTGCCGACGCAGTCGGCAATGCCTACATCAATCGTCCGACTTGTTACATCTACATCAAGGGAGAAAAGCCAACGGAAGGTGCCTACGCGCCCAAGCAGATAGGCCGCGCGTTCCAAGGGGGCGGGCTGCGGGTGCTCTTCGCGCTTATGTGCAATCGTGGTTTGGTGAACGAAACCTACCGCGCCATTGCAAAGGCGGCAGGCGTGGCACACGGTACCGTCGGTTGGGTGATGGCGGAATTGCCAGGCTTGGGATTCGTAGGCGACATTGCGGACAAGCGTCGCTTGTTGCAGCCCGAACGCTTGCTGCAACAATGGGTGGAAGCCTATGCACGAAAATTACGGCCGAAGCTCGTAGTCGGCCGTTATCAAGCTGCGGACAACGAGTGGCAAAAGACGATTGATCCAATTAAATATGGTGCCGTGTGGGGCGGGGAAAATGCAGCAGCCAAACTGACTAACATCCTTCGCCCGGAAATTACCACCCTGTACATCCGAAATGCTGAGCCCGGGCAATTGCATGCACTCATGCACGCAGCGCGCTTGCGGCCTGACGCCGCAGGAAACGTTGAAGTCGTCAACCGATTCTGGGAGTTTGAGCAGGACGCGCCAGAATTGGCTCCTCACATTTTGGTCTACGCAGATCTACTGGCGACGGGCGATGCGCGATGCATCGAAGCTGCACGAGAACTACATGGAGAAATTGTTGCTCGTTTTGGCTGACAAGCCGGACCTGCGACCACTCGCGTCGCTTATCCGCGATGTCCGCGCAGCCGCGCCTGATGCCGCTGTATTGCTCGTTGGTGCGATGGCGCGCGACGTGCACTTGCTTCATGCGTATGGCATTGCGTTGCCGCGACTGACAACTGATATTGACCTCGCATTAGCTTTAGAGGATTGGGCTGCGTTTCAGAAGTTGCGCGATGCGTTGTTGGCGTCAGGAGCGTTTTCCCCAAAAAACAAGCTGCAGCACAAGCTGGTTTACACGCCGCTAAATATCGCGATCGACTTGGTGCCATTCGAGGGTGTTGAGGACGCCAACGGCAACATTAGCTGGCCGCCAGACAATGCTGAGGTGATGAGTTTGACTGGCTACCGCGAGGCGAGCGCGAGTGCGGTAACAGTGCATCTGCCGCTGGATCAGTCTTTGGCGATGGTCTCGCTCTCCATGCTGGCGGTGCTAAAAATACTTGTGTGGATTGAGCGCCACTTAACCGAGCCGCGCAAGGATGCCAGAGACTTGGACGCCATCCTGCGCAACTACTTCAGCGCTGGCAACGCTGATCGTCTCTATTCCGAGGCGCCACATCTTCTCGATGCCCCAACCTATGACTATGATTTCTCCGGAGCATGGATGTGTGGCCGCGATGCGCGTAACACGCTTGATGCCGTGAGTGGCCGTGCTGCGAAGATCGTGGCGCAGTTAAACAACATGCTAGATAAAGAGACAGATCCCGATGGGGTGCTGCACTATGTTGGCGACTTAGAAAGTGGTAACCCCGACAACGCAAGAAACCTGCTCGCTGCATTTTCTGCGGGCCTGAATTTGAAGCCCACACCTTGATCGTGGTTGATAGCAGGAAATTTTGAAAGTTCAACTTAGTCAAGGCAATAGTAGAACCTCAAACAAGAGCTGCTTGGATGCTGGCGCCGATGGATTCTTGACCCGGGGCGCTGATTTTTATTGACTTTGGCACAGCCCGTTCATACCGCACGAGGCCAGCGTCTGCGGGGTATTGAGGCGGGCTGCTATTTTCCGGCAGCCTGGGTCAATTAGCCGTCAGCACCAACAATAGGCGGCCCAACGGCCGAGGAAATTCATGCGCTTTTGGGTATTTTGGCGCACAATTTCGCGGCAAGCGGCGGCGGCTTGTGTAAGTGGCGGTTAGGTCGAAATAACTGCAATTGACCGCGCGCGGTGGCGAAGATGTATCGGTGGTTAGGGAAAAAATAGCGTTTAAAATTCCTATCCCCAATATGTAGGAGGGAGAAGGCAGCATGCAGCGAGGAAAGTTGCGTGACTAGCTGACAATAAACCAAACCAAGGAGAACAAATGATTTCAAGCAAATGGATGCACAAAATTTCCCTGACGGCGGTGCTGACTGCATTCGCGGCCGCAGCCATGGCGGCGGATCCGCCGGCGGCCAAGCCCGGCGCGGTCGAAGGCCCCGCCTGTGAAGGCTTTGGTCCGCAGACACCGCGTGATATTGATGCCAGGGTCGGCAGCAACAAGCGGGCGATTGCGATGGCCCCTGACTACAAGCAGATGAACCTCTGCAATATCCACTTTCATACGCAAGCCGAGCACAAGGCGAAGGCCTTTTCTTTGGTTTCGGGCGGCGACAGCGCGGGATTCCAGTGCAATGAAACGCCGAAGCTGAGCAAGGCGGAATTAGCAGCGCCGGCGGCCAATAACTGCAAGGGACTGAAGCCGGGCGACACCATAGAGGTGCACTGGGTCCATAGTTCCTGCGATGTCAAACCCGGCAAAGGACTGGGCTCGTGCCTGTCGGCAAGCTGCGCCAATCCGGATCTGCGTGTCGAGAGCCAAGTGTTTATGGTGGTCAATGACAAAAAGGCGTTGGACTTCACGAAGATGGGCTATGGCGGCAATGTCGTCAACGGCTTCCACCAGGCCAAAGCCATTCCAAGCAACACCGGCAAGCCGGTACAGTTCATCGGCTCGACCACTGGCCCGCAATACACGGAGGCCACCTGCTCGCCTTTGCAGGTCACCTGGAGTGTGCGCCCGAGTTGTGCAAAAGTTGACATCAACAGCCTTAGCGAATGGTGCAAGAGCAACGAATTTGCCGAGGACCATCCGCACGGGGTAAGAAAGCTGGTAACGACTGCGAAGCTGCTCGCACCGATCAACAGCAACTAATCGGCGCAGCAACTGCGGCGGGCAGCGTCCCTCAAATGTTCGCGTCGTAAGGAGTAGGGCGCTGCCTGAGCAGCAAGGCAGGGAAGGGTAAAGAACACACTTCCGCAACCCGCGGGCATGGCTGTGCGGGAGCGGAGGGTAACCGCCTTCGCTGCCGTGACCCGCGGTACCCGAATTCGGAACCCTTCTAGGAAGAAATCCGGGTAACAGCCACCCGTGATCTCACCGAATTAGTCTACAAAGGCCTCCTGGTCAGACGCGGTGCCGGGCGATCCACGCATTACGCATTGGCGCTCGAGAGTTGGGAATGGAATCCAGACAATGAGGTTGCCTCGCAGCCGGACCATTGAGCGTCATCTGCAGCAGATAAATGCTTGTCATGAAATATGGCTTATATGAACGTCATAAATCATATTATGAATTACATAAAAGTAATTAATTTGACTTAAGTCTGTGCTTTTGGTAGCCTGCGCCGAAGGAGTAAAGGTTCATGGCGACCACATCGCACCCATCTATTGCCCGTCCATATTCTCGCTACGGGCGGGACGCTGTCGTCGTGCTTGGCCAGCACATCCGCATCAATCGCATCGAGCGCAAGCTCAGCGTGCAGGAATTGGCCGGGCGCGTTGGTATCTCGCGCGACATGATGCGGCGCATCGAACAAGGTGATCCACGCTGCGGAATCGGACTGGTTTTTGAAGCGGCAACGGTGGTGGGCGTTACCCTCTTTGAAGAGGATCGCAACGACCTGACTTCGCGCATGACCGAGCAAAAAGAGAAATTACACCTTCTCCCCAAGGCGATACACAAACATCGATCAGGGGTAAAGGATGACTTCTGATCTTCGCGATAACGAAGCCTACGTCTGGATCTGGCTGCCGGACGCGACAGAGCCGGTTGTGGCGGGTCTGCTCACGCGCGCGCCTGACCGACGGCTGATATTCAACTACGGACAAAGCTACCTCGCACGTGCGGGTGCCATCGCGATCTACGATCCGGAACTGCCGCTCAAAGCCGGCGCAATTGATACAAACCGCAAGATGCAAATGCCGAGCTGCATTCGCGACGGCTCTCCCGATGCGTGGGGTCGTCGCGTCATCATCAATCGCCTGGCCGGATTGACGGGCGCGGATGCTGCCAACGCTGATCCGGACGAAATGACCTACCTTTTGGAATCCGGCTCGGATCGCATTGGCGCACTGGATTTTCAGAGATCATCGTCGATTTATGTTCCACGCCAAAAGCACAATGCGACGCTTGATGAACTGACGCAGTCTGCGCAGCGCGTCGACCAAGGCGTGCCGCTTTCACCCGAGTTCGATCAGGCATTGCAGCACGGCACGTCACTCGGTGGCGCACGCCCAAAAGCGCTCATTGAAAGTGATGCGCGCAAATACATCGCCAAATTTTCATCGAGCAGTGATCTCTTTAACGTGGTGAAAGCTGAGTTCATTGCAATGCGGCTTGCCGCAATGATCGGTCTCAATGTCGCTTCGGTGACGCTAACCCACGCGCTCGGCAAAGATGTTCTGCTGATAGAACGCTTTGATCGCGCGTTTTTCAATCAAGGTTGGACTCGTCGCGCGATGGTATCAGCACTGACGCTGCTGGACCTCGATGAAATGGAGGCACGCTACGCGAGCTACGAGGACCTGGCGACGTTGATCCGCCACCGCTTTGCCGATCCCGGCAAGACGCTTGAAGAATTATTCTCGCGCATCGTATTCAACATATTGTGTGGAAACACAGACGATCACGCACGCAACCACGCAGCATTCTGGGATGGCAAGTCGCTCAGCCTCACCCCGGCATATGATATTTGCCCGCAAGGCCGCACCGGTGGCGAAGCATCGCAAGCCATGTTGATCACTTCGAACAAACGGCTATCGCAACTATCGGTATGCCTTGAGGCCGCAGGCAATTTCCAACTCAGCACTGAACGTGCACGCGATATCGTGGCGCGCCAGATCGCGTTGATCAAAGCAGAGTGGACCAACGTCTGCAATGAAGCTGGTCTGGCCCAGGTGGATCGCGCATTTCTGTGGCAACGGCAATTCCTGAATGCCTTTGCCCTCGAAGGATTCACCAGCGATTGAGCACTCAACCAACCGCCGCCACCCGCTCAATAATCACCGCAATACCCTGCCCAACGCCGATGCACATCGTGCAAAGCGCATAGCGTCCGTTGCGGCGCTGCAGTTCGTACATGGCCGTCGTGATGAGCCGTGCACCGGAGGCACCGAGCGGATGGCCCAATGCAATAGCGCCGCCGTTCGGATTGACATGCGCCGCGTCGTCGACAAGACCGAGTTCGCGCATCACGCCAAGCCCTTGCGCGGCAAAGGCTTCGTTGAGTTCGATCACATCCATCTGCTCGAGTTTCAGTCCGGCCATCGCCAGCACTTTGCGTGTGGCGGGCACCGGCCCCATGCCCATGATGCGTGGTGCCAGCCCCGCAGTTGCCATCGCGACGATGCGCGCTTTCGGGATGAGCCCAAAGCGTTTGGCGCTATCAGCGTTTGCGATCAGCAACGCACACGAGCCGTCATTGACGCCCGATGCATTGCCTGCAGTCACCGAGCCGGTTTCCTTGACGATCGGCTTTAGTTTCGCTAGCGCTTCCAGCGAGGTCTCGCGCGGATGTTCGTCCTTCACGACGACGATGGGGTCGCCTTTTTTCTGCGCCAATG
>JAJAYN010000144.1 GCA_026786225.1 Burkholderiales bacterium
CCTATGACCTGACCGGCATGGCTCCCGGCGATAGGGACTACTATCAAGCTCAGGGGCTTGGCTATATTCCGATGGTGATTGAACAGTCGGGACGCGGAGAACGGGCGTTTGACATCTATTCACGTTTGCTAAAAGAGCGCGTCGTATTTCTCGTTGGTGAAGTCAACGACGCTACGGCAAATGTCATCGTCGCGCAAATGCTCTTTCTTGAAAGCGAAAACGCTGACAAAGATATTTCGCTCTATATTAACTCGCCGGGCGGGTCTGTCACTGCTGGCCTGGCGATCTATGACACCATGCAGTTTATCAAGCCGGACGTGTCGACGCTTTGCACAGGTTTTGCAGCCAGCATGGGGGCGTTTCTGCTTGCGGCGGGGACCAAGGGAAAACGTCTGTGCCTGCCAAATTCGCGGGTCATGATTCACCAGGTTTCGGGAGGATTCCGTGGGCAAGCCTCTGATATTGCCATTCACGCGAAAGAAACGCTTTTCCTGAAGCAACGCCTCAATGAAATTATGGCCAAGCACACGGGGCAATCCATTGAAGTTGTAGAGCGGGATACAGATCGCGACAATTTTCTGTCTGCGGAGGACGCACTGAAATACGGTATTATCGACAAAGTGCTGGAGAACAGGCATCAGGCATAAAGAGAGGGGTTGTTTGGGCATATTTTTTGCTTAAACATCGCATTGGTTGAATAAGGCACCGCAATGACTGACAAAGTTGGCGAAAAACTGCTCTATTGTTCCTTTTGTGGAAAGAGCCAGCATGAGGTCCGCAAGCTGATCGACGGTCATTCCGTATTCATTTGAGACGAATGCATAGACCTGTGTAACGATATCATTCGCGAGGAGGCGCAAAGTGACCCCAATGCGAAAACGTCAAAGAACGATTTGCCAACGCCACAGGAAATTTGCGACATCCTGGATCAATATGTAATTGATCAGGTTCAGGCAAAAAAAATTCTGTCAGTTGCTGTGTATAACCATTACAAGCGCCTTAAGAACGGCGCAAAGGATGGTGAAGTTGAGCTGGCAAAGTCGAATATCCTTCTGATCGGTCCCACCGGCTCAGGTAAGACGCTGCTCGCACAAACTCTCGCAAGGCTGCTCAATGTCCCTTTCGTGATTGCCGACGCGACGACGTTAACCGAGGCGGGTTATGTCGGTGAGGACGTCGAAAACATCATTCAGAAGTTGCTGCAAAAATGTGATTACGATGTCGAAAAGGCACAGCGCGGTATCGTTTACATTGATGAAATCGATAAAATTTCGCGTAAATCCGATAACCCGTCAATCACGCGGGATGTCAGCGGCGAGGGTGTGCAGCAGGCACTTCTGAAGTTGATCGAAGGCACAATTGCGTCAGTTCCACCCCAGGGTGGGCGCAAACATCCGAACCAGGAGTTTGTGCAAGTCGACACAACGAATATTCTCTTTATTTGCGGCGGCGCTTTCAGTGGACTGGAAAAAGTTATCCAGCATCGTACTGACAGAGTCGGCATTGGCTTTGGTGCCGATGTTCGCAGCGGAAATGATCGCGAAGCTAGCAATCAGTTGTTGCGTGATTGCGAGCCGGAAGACTTGATCAAATATGGTCTCATTCCAGAGTTTGTTGGTCGCCTACCGGTGGTTGCCACGCTTGAGGAACTCGATGTCAGAGCATTGATGCGTATTTTGACTGAACCCAAAAATGCGCTGACCAAACAGTATGAAAAGCTGTTTGCGATGGAAGGCGTTGTATTGGAGTTTCGCGAACCGGCGCTAGCGGCAATTGCAAAGCGTGCACTGGAGAGAAAAACCGGCGCACGTGGCTTGCGCTCAATCATCGAGCATTCTTTGCTGGATATCATGTTTGAATTGCCTTCGCTCAGTAACGTTGAGAAAGCGGTGGTGGATGAGGGTACGATTACCACCGAACAAAAGCCTTTGCTCATTTACTCTGACAAGCCAAAGGTCGCAGGCGCGCAAAAATAGTGAGGATAAAAGCCTGACCCGTCTTATCGGGAAAGGAATGATGCCCTCACTTCGCCCGATACGATCGCTTGAGATCGCTTGCGCAAACCCCAACTACAAAACTGAGACTTTTTCTCGCGCATTTCCCAGGACGAGACTATGACCTATTCCCCGAAAGACGCTGACTCCACGATTCTGCCGCTGCTGCCACTGCGCGACGTCGTGGTGTTTCCGCACATGGTAATCCCGCTGTTTGTAGGCCGCCCCAAATCCATCAAGGCACTGGAAGCCGCGATGGAAGAGGGTAAAAACGTCGTCCTGGTCGCCCAAAAGTCTGCTGCAAACGATGAGCCGACACCAGAGGATCTCTACGACGTCGGCACAGTGGCCAGCATTCTGCAGATGCTGAAGCTCCCGGATCGCACTGTGAAAGTGCTGGTTGAAGGCATGCATCGCGCGCGCATTAACCACGTGTTGAACGTGAAGGAAAACTACGAAGCAGACGTCTCGCCCATTCCACAGGAAGAGGGCGACAACAACGAAGTTGAAGCGATGCGTCGTAGCTTATTCGCACAGTTTGATCAATACGTAAAGCTGAATAAGAAGATTCCCCCGGAAGTACTGACGTCGCTCTCCGGCATTGAAAGTGCGAGCCGGTTATCCGACACGATCGCAGCGCACTTGCCACTAAAACTAGAGCAAAAGCAGCAAATCCTCGAGAACTTTGATGTGCCCGCGCGCCTTGAACAATTGCTGGGTTTGCTGGAAACAGAGATCGATATTCTTCAGGTAGAAAAGCGCATTCGTGGCCGCGTAAAGCGCCAGATGGAAAAGAGCCAGCGCGAGTACTACCTTAACGAGCAAGTGAAAGCGATCCAGAAAGAACTCGGCGAGACCGAAGAGGGTGCCGACATTGATGAGTTGGAAAAAAAGATCAAGGCTGCGCACATGCCAAAAGAGGCGCGGACCAAGGCGGATGCCGAACTCAAAAAATTGAAGCTGATGTCGCCAATGTCTGCGGAAGCTACCGTCGTTCGCAACTACATTGATACTCTGGTTGGCTTACCTTGGAAAAAGAAGACCAAGGTCAGTTCTGATCTTCTAAATGCCGAGAAAGTGCTGGACGCTGATCACTACGGCCTCGAAAAGGTGAAGGAACGTATTGTTGAGTATCTCGCCGTGCAAAGTCGAGTGGACAAATTGAAAGCGCCAATTTTGTGCCTGGTCGGCCCTCCTGGCGTTGGTAAGACCTCGCTGGGACAGTCGATTGCCAAGGCGACAAACCGTAAATTCATTCGCATGTCGCTGGGCGGTGTCAGGGACGAGTCAGAAATTCGCGGACACCGTCGCACTTACATCGGATCGATGCCTGGTAAGATCCTGCAAAATATGACGAAGGTCGGTGTAAGGAACCCATTATTTTTGCTTGATGAAGTTGACAAGATGGGCATGGATTTTCGCGGCGATCCGGCCAGCGCTTTGCTTGAAGTGCTGGATCCAGAACAGAATCACACATTTCAAGATCACTACGTCGAGGTGGATTTTGATTTGTCTGACGTGATGTTCGTTGCGACCTCAAATTCCTTTAACATTCCACCGGCATTGCTGGACCGAATGGAAGTTATTCGACTGGCTGGCTACACTGAGGACGAAAAAGTACACATCGCGCGCCAGTACTTGTTGCCTAAACAAATGAAAGCTAATGGCGTTAAGGACGAAGAGCTACACGTCGCTGACCCGGCACTTCGAGATATCACCCGTTACTACACTAGAGAAGCGGGTGTGCGAGGCATGGATCGTGAGATAGCGAGAATTTGCCGCAAAGTAGTCAAAGCACAATTGACGAAGAAGAAAGAAGGTAAGGCGCAAGTACTTGCAAAGAATTTGGACAAGTACCTTGGTGTACGACGCTACTCTTACGGCATTGCAGAAAAAACCAACCAGATTGGTCAGGTAACGGGTTTGGCGTGGACTGAAGTTGGTGGTGAATTGCTAACCGTTGAGGCAGCACGCTTGCCTGGCAAGGGCAAAGTTGACACGACAGGCAAGCTTGGTGAAGTTATGCAGGAGTCGATCAAAGCTGCAATCTCCGTCGTGCGTTCGCGCGCGAAAATGCTCGGTATTGCCGAGGACTTTTACGAGAAAAACGATTTGCATATTCACCTACCCGAAGGGGCAACGCCAAAAGATGGCCCAAGCGCGGGCATCGCAATAACGACAGCACTTGTATCCGTTTTGAGTGGCATTCCTGTCCGATGCGATGTTGCCATGACGGGTGAAATTACTTTGCGTGGCGAGGTGTTGCCTATTGGCGGCCTCAAAGAAAAATTGCTCGCCGCGGCTCGCGGTGGAATCAAGACAGTTCTCATTCCCGAGGAAAACGAAAAAGACCTTGTCGAAATTCCAGATGAGATCACCAAAAATTTGAAAATAATCCCAGTGCGGTGGATTGACAAAGTGCTTGAAACTGCACTTGAACGCAATCCAGTTCCTCTCGTTGAAGCCGTAGAAGTTCCTGCGGGAAGCAGCGGCGCAAAAGAAGTAGTACCGGTCGTTACGAAACACTGAGCTACCATATAGCACCTGCGCCTCGGCGTAGGTTTTGTAAGCGAAACGCGTAACTTTGCTTGACACGTGCTTTGGCTACTTGATATAAAACTAACTTGCATTCAGCAATATAAATTCCGCGTGAAAAATTTTTCTCAGTTGTTGCTGCAAGTGTTTTTCAGCTGATCGTCCGCCCCAACTTTCTGGGGCTGCATAAGAAACTATCCAAGGAAGGATAAGCCCGTGAATAAGTCAGAATTGATCGAATCAATTGCCAAATCAGCCGACATCTCCAAAGCCGCCGCACAGCGCGCCCTGGATAGTATGGTTGGCGCGGTAAGGCTCTCTCTCAAGCGTGGCCATATGGTTACGTTGGTCGGTTTCGGCACCTTCTATGTGGGCAAGCGCGCAGCGCGCGCGGGACGTAATCCGCGCACGGGTGCCGCCATCAAAATCAAGGCGGCGAAAGTTCCAAAATTCCGTGCTGGAAAAG
>JAJAYN010000145.1 GCA_026786225.1 Burkholderiales bacterium
GCGTCGTGAGTGCGTGGATGTCGGAGCGCGCCACGCGTGAATGCAGCACATCACCGACTATCGCAACGGTCAGATTGTGAAACGATTTCTTGTAGTGTCGAATCGTGTACATATCCAGCAGGCCCTGCGTCGGGTGCGCGTGCCTGCCATCACCGGCATTGATCACCGCGATTCCCGGTTTTACGTGTTGTGCGATCAAATGCGCGGCGCCAGATTCCGCGTGCCGCACCACGAACATATCGGCGTTCATTGCGGCGAGGTTGTCGACGGTGTCGAGCAGTGATTCCCCCTTGGTCGTTGAGGAGGCATTGATATTGAGATTGATCACGTCCGCCGACAAACGCTTGGCGGCAATTTCAAAAGTGGTGCGGGTACGGGTGGAGTTTTCGAAGAAAAGGTTGAACACCGATTTGCCGCGCAGGATCGGCACCTTCTTCACTTCGCGGTCACCCACACTGACAAATTGATCGGCCGTCTCCAGCAACCCTTCAATCAGACTCCGGGGCAGGCCTTCCGTGCTCAACAGGTGTTTCAGCTTTCCGTCGGAGCTAAGTTGCGGGTTGAACATCAGCGCCATGGTGTCGCTCAGCTATTTTTCTTCTGCGCGTGCTTGGTGCGCACGTCAAACCGCAGATGGTGGTTGTCGTTGGTGAGGACCAGTTCCTGACTTGCATCCAGCGTCATGGTGGCGCCGATATAGTCGGCTGCAAATGGAAGCTCGCGCAAGCCACGATCAACCAGCACGGCAAGCTTTACGCTCGCCGGGCGACCGAAATCAAACAGCTCGTTTAACGCCGCGCGCAGTGTGCGCCCGGTGTTGAGCACGTCATCGACGAGCAGAATGTGCCGACCGTCGATATTGACCGGCATATCGGTGGCCTTCTTCTGCGGGTGCAGCCCGATCCTGCTGAAATCATCGCGATGCAACGTGACGGCCAGCGTACCCAGCGGCGGCACCGCCCTGAGCATTTGATGCAACCGCTCCGCGACCCACACGCCGCCGCTGTGTATGCCGACGACCGCCGTGTCATCCGGGAGCGAACCGATCCTGGTGGCCAGCGCGGTAAGCAGTTGTTCGGCATCAAGCTGCATGTTTGCTTCTTTCATCAAGGTAGCTCTGCAAAATCACCTGCGCCGCGACTGCGTCAATTTCCGCTTTCTGTGCAATGCCCTTTACGCCGCGCTCAGCCAGCATTCGACTGGCCTCTGTGGAGCTCAAAGTCTCATTGATATACGCGACCGGCAACTTGAATTTTTCAGTGAGGCGGTTGCCAAATTTTTGGGCGAGATGCGCGACTTCGTGTGGTTTACCATCTGAATGTTCTGGTTGGCCGATCACAAAGCTTGCAGGTTGCCACGCGTTAACCAGTTTTTCGACGGCATCGAGGCGCGCGACATTCGATTCAACATGCAAGGTCGTCAAGGCCTGCGCCTGTGAGGTGACGGTGTTGCCGACGGCGACACCAATACGTTTTTCACCAAAGTCGAAGCCGAGAATCGTTTCGGCTTTTGTGTGAGGGCTATGCATGGCCTGCGGTGTCCGATAAGTTTCCGTAGTTCAGACCAAGCAGTGCCATCGCGGCGGTCACGCGCGCCGCTGCCGGCAGATCGAACATCATCGCCGCCTTGGCTTCCACCGTCAGCCAGCCATTGCGCTTGATCTCGTCCTCGAGCTGGCCGGGTGCCCAGCCAGCGTATCCCAGCGTCACGAGGGTGCGGCTCGGACCCTCGCCTCCGGCCATCGCTTCAAGAATGTCTTTGGACGTCGTGAGCCCGGTGTCATCGTCAATCTTGAGGGTGGAACTCCACTCACCCAGCGGCTGGTGCAATACAAACCCACGATCCACCATCACCGGCCCGCCGAAATGTACCGGCTCCATGCGCAGCGCTTCATCGTGGAGCTCGATATTGACCTGCTCAAACAGACTGCCGAGTGTGACGTCGATCGGTTTGTTGATGACCAGACCGATTGCGCCTCGTTCGGAATGCTCACAGATGAGCGTCAGTGTCTTGGAGAAATACGGATCGGCCATACCGGGCATGGCGATGAGAAAATGATTGGTAAGATTAATGCTGTTCACAAAACGAAATTTTACCCCTTTAGAGCTCACTTGACTATGTTTTGCCAATGACCACACCAACGCTTGACATCGCACTCTTCTGGTTCCGCCGCGATTTGCGCGCGACCGATAATGCCGGGCTGTTTCACGCTCTGAAATCCGCCAGACAGGTGCATTGTGTATTTGTCTTTGATCGCAAAATTCTCGATGCCCTGCCCGTTAAAAAGGATCGGCGTGTCGAGTTCATTTGGGAAAGTGTTTTTGAACTCGAAGCGTCGCTCAAAAAACTGGGTGGCGGATTAATTGTTCGCCACGCCCATGCGACTGAAGCGATTCCGCAATTGGCGCTTGAACTCAAGGCGGAGGCCGTTTTCACCAATGAGGATTACGAGCCGCAAGCGATAGCCCGTGACCTCGTGGTCCGCGATGCGCTGATGAAACATGATATCGGTTTTCATACGTTCAAAGACACGGTTATTTTTGAGAAAAATGAAGTGCTCACGCAAGTTGGCGGCACCTACAGCGTGTTCACACCCTACAAAAATGCCTGGCTGAAGAAGCTGGACGACTTCCAGCTCGAAAGCCACCCGGTCGAAAAATATCGTGCGCATTTTGCCAAGTCCGCCGCTGCAAAATCATTGATGACGCTGGAAGCGTTGGGGTTTGCGCGAACCAATCTGAAGA
>JAJAYN010000146.1 GCA_026786225.1 Burkholderiales bacterium
GCTGTCCAACGAATGCCAAGCAGTCCTTGCTGGTCACGACGATCCCCGATGCGCTGGACCGCGGCATGACACTTGTTCATTCGGCGCGCGCGGAAAAACTCGCATCGCGCTATGGGCAAATTACCAGTCTTGTTGCGTTCGGGATGGCGATGGATGGCGTTGGCGTGAATACAGCCGCTGGACCATATCGCATTTTCGTCAAAGCTCGACATTGTGTACTCGCAGGCGGTGCGATCAACAATCCAGGCCTGATGCTGCGTTCAAAATTGCCCGATCCGCACGGCACGCTGGGCAAGCGCACCTTTCTGCATCCCTCGCCAGTAAGCGCTGCGATCATGGATGAAAGGGTCGAAGCTTATACCGGTGCGCCGCAATCGATCTACTCCGACCATTTTCTCGATACGATGCCACACGATGGACCGATAGGCTTCAAGCTCGAAGCACCGCCGATACATCCGATTCTGGCTGGCATCACGCTACAAGGCTTTGGTGTTGAACATGCGATGTGGATGAAGCGATTGCCGAACATGCACGTCGCCATTGCACTTTTGCGAGACGGTTTCCATCCAGAAAGCATCGGAGGCCGGGTCGCCATTCGCAATGATGGCAGCCCGATTCTCGACTATCGCATCAGCGACTATGTGTGGGCGGGTGCACGGCATGCACTGCTGGTGATGGCGGAAGTCCAGTTCGCAGCAGGTGCGAAGATCGTCATGCCGCTACATGAAGACGCGAAGCCCTATCGAAATTGGAATGATGCAAAGCGCGCGATCAATACGATGGCGATGCAAACCTTGCGTACCCGTGTCTCGAGTGCCCATGTGATGGGCGGCTGCACGATGGGCACGGACGAGCGCACTTCCGTGACACGCAGCGATGGAAGGCATCATCAGCTGGAAAACCTGTGGGTATTTGATGGATCGGTGTTCCCGACATCCATCGGCGCGAACCCACAGTTATCGATCTATGCGATGGTGGCCCGCAATGCCGCAGCTCTGGCAGAGTTGCTTACCAAACCCGCAGCACTTGTGGCGTAAGACATTTTCGGGATAATGTCCAATTGCATCCCTACCCTACAAGAACCTATGCCAAGCGAAAAAATTGATCCCGCCAGCAAAGACATCACGCCATCAAAACCCATTCCCACGGACAACATCGTTGTTACTAAACACAAAGCGCGCATCAACGGCGAGACGATCGCCTACACGGTGACGTGCGGCACGGTGGTGCTAAAGGAGGACGCCGAAAAAGACGGTAACCGTGAAGCGGAAAAACCACGTGCCAGCATCTTTTTCATGGCCTATACCAGGGATGCGGTAAAGGATGTCGCCAAGCGGCCGCTGACGTTTTCATTCAATGGTGGACCCGGATCGTCGAGCGTGTGGCTGCACTTGGGCGTACTCGGGCCCAAACGCGTGAAGCTCGACGATGAGGGTAATGCCGGGCCGCCGCCGTATCAATTGGTCGATAACGACTTCTCTCTGCTGAGTGAAACTGACCTCGTGTTTATCGACCCGGTCGGCACGGGCTACAGCCGAATGGTCGATGGCGAGAGCGTGAAGGAGTTTCATAATTACAAGCGCGACCTGGAGAGTGTCGGAGAATTTATTCGCCTCTATACTTCGCGCCACTTGCGCTGGGCGTCGCCAAAATTTATCGCCGGTGAGTCTTACGGTACGACGCGCGCTGCGGGACTTTCAAGTCTGCTGCAGGAAAAGTACGGTCTTTATGTGAACGGTTTGCTGCTAATCTCGACGGCACTCGATTTTTCGACATTCAGATTTATGGTCGGCCATGACCTTTCCCACGCACTATTCTTGCCGACGTATGCAGCGACGGCCTGGTACCACAAGAAACTCGACAAGTCTTTGCAGGCCAAGCCGTTACGCGCGTTTCTGGACGAGGTTGAAGCCTTTGTCGAAACGGAATACAACGCGGCGCTTTTCCAGGGCGACAAATTACCACCGGCAAGACGTGCAGCGATAGCCAAAAAAATTAGCCACTACACGGGCCTCTCGGTTGCCTATATCGAGCAAACCAATTTGCGTATCAGCATCCATCGCTTTTGCAAGGAACTGTGTCGGGATGAACACCGCACCGTTGGGCGGCTGGACAGCCGCTTCAAAGGTATCGACCGAGACGCGGCCGGCGAAAATTTTGAGTATGATCCGGCGCACAGCAACCTCGATGGTGCATACGCAGCCTGCCTCAATGACTACGTGCGCCGTGAACTCAAGTTTGAAAGCGACACGCCCTACAAAATTATTTCCCAGCTCTACCTGACGTGGAATTTCGGTGCCGACAATCAGCACTTGAACGTTGCGGAGACCTTGCGGAAAGCCATGAACATGAATCCGCACATGAAGGTGTATGTCGGTTCAGGCTATTTTGATCTGGCCACGCCGCATTTCGCCACCGACTTTGTGTTGAATCACATGGCGTTGGACAAGAGTCTCGCCGCTAATCTCGATCTGCATTATTACGAAGCCGGACACATGATGTATATCCATATGCCGTCACTGAAGGCACAGGCGAAGCATTTGCGGGATTTTGTGAAAAAGGCCAAGTAAGTCAGCCGTCAAAGCCCGAAAGACAAACCCCGCTATTGACGCGGCTCTTCAGACATTTTCCTGCCAGGAGGCGCGCCGATACCAGGGTTTCAATTTTCAGGTATGCCGCACAGTTAGCGGTTCAACCACGTCACAGTGACGCCCATCAGCAACATGCCAATCGTGTCAAACACGATTTGTTGCGCAACCAGGTCAGACGGCACGGGTTGCACAGCGAAGTAGATCAAAAACACGGGGATCGTTGAAACCACGGCAATGGCCGCGCCGATAAATCCACGTGAGGCCAATCCCGATAAGAAGGTGCGCCAGCAGCATGTAGCCAAATTGGCCTTGCTGCTGTGACGCCGGGCGATAGAGTTGCGGCAGTCGCGCATAGTCGTTTTGCAATGCCAGCGCGTGCACCAGAAATCCTTGCATCAACGAGGCAAACCCCATCACCAGCGATGAAACGATGAATTTTGTATTCATTGGCTGCTCCTCCCATTGGAATGTGGGAATAGTCTATTCCCCATCGGCAGGGGGGCGCAATATCAATGCCCCGCTTTGTCGCCCCACAACTCTTTCAGCCGCGCGTCGCGACCGCAGCCCTGACGATAAAAACGATAGCGCACCGGATTTTTCAGGTAATAGTCCTGATGGTAGTCCTCTGCGGCGTAAAAGGTCGTGGCAGCCGTAATCTCAGACACAATCGGTGCTTTGAATGGCTTGCTCTTGTCCAACGCAGCTTTGGACGCGTCTGCCGCTTTCCTCTGCGCATCATCATGATAAAAAATTCCACTGCGATACTGCGTGCCGGCATCGCAAAACTGGCGGTTGGCCGCCGTTGGGTCGATGTTGTGCCAAAACACATCGAGCAGTTTTTCGTAGGTAACCTTGGCGGGGTCATAAACGATCTGTACCGCCTCAGTGTGACCGGTCCTGCCGCTGGAAACCTCCTGATAGGTCGGGTCTTTCCTGGTGCCGCCAATATAGCCGGAGGTCGTTGAAATCACGCCATCAAGCACGTCGAACGGCCCTTCCATGCACCAGAAGCATCCACCGGCAAATGTGGCAACGGCTGTTACTGCTGGTTTACCTTTGGCTGCAGGCGCGGTGGATTGTGCGTCCGCCGTTGTGAAGTTCGATACACCGATAGCGGCCAGCAGGATGATGCGGGATAACGTCTTTAGCACGGCTGTTCCTCGTAAACATGTTGTTGGGTCATAAGTCGAAATGCACGGGTCAACCTTGCATTTCAGTTGGCTTTTCCGTTCATCAGATACGGCGCTGCAACAGCGTTGGTTTCATCGGTTATGCTGTTCCTTGTAGCGAAGTCAGCCTCGCTTTCAGACCAAACTCTACCCCAATCGTTCATGCGCACTTATCCATACCGACTCGTCAATGTCTTCGCCGAATCCGTTTTCGGCGGCAATCCGCTCTGCGTATTTGAGACCGGCGAGGGCCTCAGCGATACCGAGATGCAGGCACTGGCCCTGCAATTCAATCTCTCTGAAACCACCTTTATCCTCCCCACGGACGGCGCGACCGCTCGGGTAAGAATATTCACGCCGACGTTCGAAATGGCGTTTGCGGGGCATCCGACGCTGGGTTCTGCGCATGTGGTACGTGAATTGCGCAATGCGGGCGACGAAATTTCACTCGAGATGAAAGCGGGATTGATCCCCGTCACGGCAGCGGGCGACCGGTGGACTTTGCGTGCCAATGCGCCCACATTTCGCGACGTTGCGCTATCGACGACAGAATTGGCTACTGTGCTTGGTTTGGCACCATCCGACCTGTTTCCACATGCCATGTGGGTAAATACGGGTTCCGAGCAACTCATCATTGCCTTGACCAGCGCAGATGCCGTACGGCGTACCGCGCCTAAAGCCGACCTTCTGGCCGAAATTGCGAGCGAAGCGGGCCGCTCGATGGCCTATGTATTCGCACCCAATGGCGAGGGCAAGCTGCTATCGCGCTTTTTCTTCCTCAAGCATGGCGGCATTGTCGAAGACCCGGGCACAGGTTCTGCCACGGCCAATTTGGGAGGCTGGTACATCGGAACAAACGCGACGTTGCCCTTTGCGGTCAGCATCGATCAGGGCGAAGCCGTCAACCGCGCTTGCCGCATCGGACTGGAAGTCGATGCGAACAAGCAGATATTTGTGAGTGGGCGTGTCATCGAAATTGGACGCGGCAGCGTAACGCTACCGTAGTTTCGACCAATGAATGTCCTTGAAACCGAGCGCCTGCAGTTACGTCGGCTCATTGTCGATGATGCACCCTTCATCCTTGAACTCCTGAATGACCCGGCATGGTTGCGATTTATCGGTGATCGCGGTGTACGAACAGTTGATGGGGCGGGCAAATACATCTTGAATGGGCCTGTTGCAATGTATGAACAGCTCGGCTTTGGCCTTTACCTGACCGAACGAAAATCCGACCGCGTGCCACTGGGCATCTGTGGACTGATTAAAAGAGACGGCCTGGCCGATGTCGATATCGGCTTCGCGTTTCTCCCACAATTTCGCCGTGGCGGTTATGCAACCGAGGCGGCGATGGCGACCATGGAATATGGTCGGCGCGCCTTTGGCCTAAAGCGCATCGTTGGCATTACGTCGCCGGATAACGACTCATCGATCAGACTTCTTGAAAAAATCGGCTTGAGATATGAACGCCTGGTGCAACTTCCCAAGGCAGACGCGGAGTCGATGTTGTTTGCGTGGGACGCGTGATTTTGACGAACAAAATCGAAAACGCTAGCACTGGTGCGGATTTCCAGACCTTTATGCCTCAAAACGCCCGTAGATATTAGAGTTTGATAGCGAAGTGCTCTGAAAGCGAATGATGCCAAAACGAACAGAAGGCAAACAACACGTTCACCCTTCCGACCTGCGCGGCGCGAGCCGCCTTGCCATCGACGCGACCATTGGCTTGACTAACCTGGTCGAGACCATGCACCGCAATATTTCAGGCATGCCGGGCATCCTTGGCACCCCCCTTGAAGACCCAACACGCGGCATTACCGGTTTTGTCTACCGCAGTATTCGCGGTGTCACACGCGCGGTAGGTGGCGGACTCGACCTCGCGCTCGGACAAGTGGTTGAGCTGGTCAAGCAAGAGTCGCCGTCGAGCGCGCGCGAAGCGGTGGTTTCGGCGCTCAATGGTGTGCTCGGCGA
>JAJAYN010000147.1 GCA_026786225.1 Burkholderiales bacterium
CAGCGTATGCCCGTGTCGCTGTTTGTAGTGATGAAGAAATTCAATCTTCATCTTGGCCATATCCACGCCAGTGGGGCATTCGCGCTTGCAGCCCTTGCAGCCGACACATAGATCCATCGCATCCTTGACGGCATCCGAAGTGAGTCCGTCGCCGTCGATTTGTCCACTCAAGGCCAGACGTAAGGTGTTCGCTCTGCCGCGCGTGACGTGCTGCTCATCACCAGTGGCGCGGTAGCTCGGACACATGGTGCCGGCGTCATATTTGCGGCAGGTGCCGTTGTTGTTACACATCTCGATGGCACCCGCAAAACCGCCGCTGTCCTTCCAGTCGAGCACCAGATCCATTTTCTGCGTCGCGTAATCCGGCTTGAACCGGAACAACGCGCGATCATCCTGCTTTGAAGGATTGACGATCTTGCCGGGGTTCATCAATCCCTTTGGATCAAACAGCAATTTGATTTCGCCCAGCGCCGCCGTCAGCCGGGGCCCCAAAAACGGCGCGATCCACTCCGAACGCACCAGACCATCTCCGTGTTCGCCCGAGTATGCACCCTTGTACTCGCGAACAAGTTGCGACGCCTCCTCGGCAATCGCGCGCATTTTGTTAGCGCCATCGGCTTTCATATTGAGGATTGGCCGCACATGCAGGCAACCTACCGACGCATGCGCGTACCAGGTACCTTCGGTGCCATGCTTTTGAAATACCTCGGTCAAACGGCGCGTGTATTCAGCGAGGTGCGGCAATGGCACTGCACAGTCCTCGATAAAGCTCACCGGCTTGCCGTCACCCTTCATCGACATCATGATATTGAGTCCGGCTTTTCGCACTTCCCAGACAGCCTTCTGCAAATTCATATCTGGAATCTCGACCACGCCACCGGGAAAGCCGAGATCAGCCATGAGTTCACCAAGCTGCTTTAACTTTGCGAGCTGCTCGGCATGATCCTCACCAGAAAACTCGACGAGCAATACGCAATCCGGCGCGCCTTGCAAGAACGCGTCGACGGTTTTCTGGTAGATGACAATGCCGCGCGACAAATTCAGCATGGTGCGATCGACGAGCTCCACGGCCGACGGCCCCAGCTTCACGATATGTTGCGCAGCGTCCATGCCATCGTAAAAGCGCGGAAAATGGCAGACACCCAGCGTCTTGTGTTTTGGCAGCGACGACAATTTCAAATGGATGCGCTCGAAATAGCCAAGCGTGCCTTCCGACCCCACCAGCAAGTGCGCCAGATTGAATCGATCCGGCGACAAGCGGTCCAGGTTGTAGCCCGCCACGCGTCTGGCATTCGGGAATAATTTTTCGCAAATTTCAGATTCATCTCGTGCGTAGAGCACGTGCAAGGCATCGCGAATGTCGCCAAAGCCCGCACCGTTATGGGCTTCCAGGTCCTTCCTGCCGAAATGAAAACGCTGGTTTTCACTCAGCCATGCATCTATGCCCAGAACGTTATCGACCATATTTCCATACGCGATCGAACGCGAGCCACAGGAGTTATTCCCGCTCATGCCACCGATGGTTGCCTGGGCCGCCGTCGATACGTCCACGGGAAACCACAGTCCGGACGTCTTCAGTTTGGCGTTTAACGTATCCAGCACTATCCCTGGCTCAACAATCGCACGCTTGTTCGCGAGATCAAATTCGACAAGTGCGTTCAGGTGCTTGCTGTTGTCTATCACCAGTGCTGCGCCGACAGTCTGCCCACATTGCGATGTACCCGCGCCACGCGGCAGGATCGCAACGCCCTCCTCTGCCGCAATTTGCAGAGCGGTAATAGCGGCATTCATGGTTCGCGGCACGACAACACCAACCGGCATGATCTGGTAAATGGAGGCGTCTGTTGCGTAACGACCGCGGCTGGCGGCGTCGAACATCACTTCGCCATCGATCTCGCGCCGCAAACGCGTTTCGAGTGGCGTAGGCTGGTTTGCCTTATTTGCAAAATGAACGCGGGTGGTTTGAGTTGCAGTGCTCATGGGATATTGATCGTGGGCATTTATATACGAACTTTGTTGGCATAGTGTATACACGCAAAAGCCAACTGTTCCATTGATGAAAGGCATTCAAACATGACGCATACGTCGCACCGTGCTGGTCGCCACTTCCTGCAGATCCCCGGGCCCACCAATGTTCCTGATCGCGTTCTGCGCGCTATTGACGCGCCCACCATCGATCACCGCGGACCGACGTTTCAGAAATTGGGAATCGAAGTTCTGGAAGGGATCAAGGCCGTTTTCCAGACAAAAAATCCCGTCATCATTTACTCGGCCTCCGGCACCGGGGCCTGGGAGGCGGCGCTTGTCAATACACTCTCGCCTGGCGACAAAGTGTTGATGGTCGAGACCGGTCACTTCGCGACGCTGTGGAAAAAAATGGCCGTGAAGCTTGGCCTGAATCCTGAATTCATGCCCGGCGATTGGCGGCACGGCGTGAATGCGGCTGAGATCGAAGCACGACTCGCCGCAGACACTGGCCACGAGATCAAAGCGGTTTGCGTCGTCCACAACGAAACCTCTACCGGGGTTACGTCAGATATCCACGCGGTGCGCAAAGCCATGGACAAGGCGCTACACCCTGCCCTGCTATTGGTGGACACCATTTCCTCGCTGGGCTCGGTTGATTTCCGTCACGACGAGTGGGGGGTCGACGTGACCGTTGGCGGCTCGCAAAAAGGCATGATGCTGCCGCCTGGTTTGAGCTTTAACGCAATCAGCCAGAAAGCGCTTGTGGCGAACAAGTCGTCGAAAATGCCACGGATGTTTTGGGACTGGGAGGACATGCTCAGTGCCAACAAGACCGGTTTTTTTCCGTACACGCCAGCGACCAATTTGCTCTATGGCCTTCGCGAAGCCCTGCTGATGCTGGAGGAGGAAGGCCTCGTCAACGTATTTTCGCGACACCATCGGCACGCTGAAGCCACGCGTCGTGCCGTACGTGCCTGGGGCCTGGAAGTCCTGTGCGCCAATCCTGCGGAGTACAGCCCGGCACTTACGGCGGTGATGATGCCTGCCGGACACGACGCAGACAATTTGCGCCGCGTGATCCTTGAGCATTTCGACATGTCGCTTGGCATGGGACTGGCAAAACTGCAGGGAAAAGTATTCCGTATCGGTCACCTGGGAGACTTCAACGATCTCACGCTCATGGGTACGCTCGCCGGTGTAGAGATGGGCCTGGAAGTTGCCGGTGTTCCACACCAGAAAGGCGGCATCGCTACTGCGATGCAACATCTCGCCGCGTGCGCTCGTGCGAGTTCCGCCGCTAGAATGGCAGCCTAGCTTTCGCTTTTTTCCCACCCCATGCCGCCGGAGAGCGGTTTACAACTTCTGGAGGATTCATGAAACGTCGCACCTTGCTACAGGCAGCCATCGCTGCCGCAATTTCTCTTCCATTTGCCTTATCCGCCCGAGCGCAAGCCTGGCCGGGCAAGGCAATCAAACTCGTCAATCCGTTTCCGGCCGGTGGCGGCACCGACGTATTCGCGCGCCCGATTGCGGCCAAGATTGGTACATCGCTCGGTCAAACCATGTTTATCGAAAACCTCGGTGGTGCGGCTGGCACGCTGGGTGCGGGCGTGGCAGCCAAAGCGGTACCGGATGGCTATACCTTCTTCGTCGGTGCCATTCACCACACGATTGCTGAATCGCTGTATTTCAAGCGCGGTTACAAACTTGAAGAAGACTTCATGCCGGTCACCGTACTGGCGTTTGTGCCGAACGTACTGGTCGTCCACCCGAAACTTGGCATCAAAACCGTCGAGGAATTTGTGAAATATGCCAAGGCCAACCCGGGCAAGCTCAATTACGGTTCGGCAGGCAGCGGCGCATCGCATCACATGGCTGCGGAATTGTTCAAGCGTCTCGCTGGCATCGAAATGGTCCATGTACCGTACAAAGGTGTAGGTCCGATGATGCAGGATCTGCTCGGTGGACAAGTGGATCTTTGCTTTGACTCCCTGAGTTCATC
>JAJAYN010000148.1 GCA_026786225.1 Burkholderiales bacterium
CGGCGTTGGCCAGCTCGGTGACGGCAGCTATAACAATCGCCTTGTGCCGATTCGGCTGAGCGGGATGGACAACGTCACTGAGCTGTCCCTCGGCGGCTCACACACGCTGGCGAGACGCAGTGACGGCACGGTCTGGGCGTGATTATCGAGCGAGATGGCGCCTATCCCGATATCGAAACCCTGTTATCGCAACTCGATGCGGCGCGCGATGCGATGCACCGCGGACGTCGCCTTGGCAAGGGTCACGCCATGTTGGCGGCCGCATGAGTTCTGTCTCGCTGGAAGCCTATCTCGCGCGCCTCTACACCGATGCAACGGCGCGACAGAATTTCCTCGCCGACCCGGCTGGCGAAGCACAGCGAGCCGGATTGAGCGACGCGGATGCGAGCGCCTTGCAAACAATCGACGAAGCCGGTTTGCGCATGGCGGCGACGAGCTTTGCCAACAAGCGCGCGCAACATCGGCGACCGCGCCAGTCGCTTTACGATGCGCTGACCGGATGGTGGGCAAATCGTCGCTCGCCAGCAAGTGAAAATTGAAACACTAGCACTGGCGCGCTTTTCCGGACGTTTATCTGCCAGAAGCCGCGCCAGTACTAGTGTTTCGCAGATAAACCCTCGCTTCGGCATTCGCTGGCCGCTTACTCAGGAGAGACCATGTACACGCTTTACTATTCGCCCGGCACCGCCAGCATGGTGGTACATCTTGCGCTGCTTGAGATTGGCGCGCCGTACAAATTAGAGCTGGTGGACTTCGATACGGATGCGCAGCACAGTGCAACGTACCTGAAACTCAATCCGCAAGGCGTGGTGCCGACACTGGTGATCGACGGCAAGGCGCTGACGGAATCGGCAGCGCTATTGATGATATTGAGCGAGCGTCATCCCGAGGCGCATCTGGCGCCTGCGATGGGCACCGCCGAGCGCAACGAATGGATGCAGTGGATCGTGTACTTGAGCAACTCGCTCGCGTCGGCGTACCGGCTGTGGTTCTATCCGGGCGATCTCGGCATGAAAGAGCACACACCGGAAATTCGCCAGACGATACAGCGCAAAATTGAAGCCGTCTGGGACCGGCTGGACGCGCATCTCACAGCGCATGGCCCGTATTTGCTCGGTCGCGAATTCTCCGGTGCCGATTTATTGTTGACGATGCTGATGCGCTGGTCGCGCAATATGCCGCATCCCGTCACGGAATGGCCGGCACTGAAAAAATTGGCCGACCTCGTGCGCGCACGCCCCAGCTGGAAAAAACTCTATGAGATCGAAGGCCTAAGCGAGTGGTAGATATTTTCGCCAGCCGTGCAACGAATAGATGGAACGCGTAGATGTCATCGTTATAGGCGCAGGCGTGGTCGGCCTTGCCTGTGCCCGTGCGCTGGCATTGGCCGGCCGCGACGTGTTGGTGCTTGAAGCGGCATCGGCTTTCGGCACAGGTGTCAGCTCACGCAACAGCGAAGTGATTCACGCCGGGCTCTACTATCCGAATGGATCACTAAAGGCACGCCATTGCGTCGCAGGCAAACGCATGTTGACCGACTACTGTGTGTCGCGCGGCATCCCTTTCCGCCAATGCGGCAAGCTGCTGGTCGCCACCGAGGACACACAACTCGGCGAAATCCAAAAGCTGCTGGCGAATGCAGCTGGCAACGGCGTCGATGACCTTACGTTGATTGATGGTGGTGCCGCGCGTGCCATGGAGCCCGCGTTACGCTGCAAGGCGGCATTGCTCAGCCCCAGCTCCGGCATCATCGATAGCCACCGCTACATGCTCTCGCTGCTTGGCGACCTCGAGAATGCCGGCGGCATGGCCGTATTCAACACCACGGTAACCGGCGGTCGCATAGACGGCGACGATGGCGTCATCATCACAACGCAGGCTGCCGATGCGCTTCGTGCCAGGCTCGTGATCAATTGCGCCGCACTCGGTGCACAGGCAATTGCCCACGCCATCGCCGGCTTCCCGGCCGAGCACGTCCCCGCACTGCACTACGCGCGCGGCGTCTATTTTTCGATATCCGCGAAGTCACCGTTCAGTCATCTGATTTATCCGTTACCGGAGGCCGCCGGGCTTGGCGTACACCTGACGATCGATATGGGCGGTCAGGCAAAGTTCGGGCCGGACGTGGAATGGATCGCGACACCATCGTATGAAATTGATACGTCCCGCGCCAAAGGTTTTTACGCCGAGATCGGCAAATATTGGCCCGGCATCGTGCACCACGAATTACAACCTGCGTACGCCGGCATTCGGCCAAAGATAAGCGCGCCCGGTGAACCGGCTGCAGATTTTTATATTGCCGGGCACGAAACACACGGCGTGCGCGGCGTGATCAATCTGTTCGGCATTGAATCACCTGGGTTGACCGCTTCGCTGTCGATTGCGGAGATGGTGAAAAACCTGGCTGCGGCGGCGTAATGGGCGGCAATGCTCGTGTGCCGCAATGCGCGTGTGCCGCACAGCTCGTGTGCTTCGCTACGCTTGGCTCAACAAGCACACCGCCTCGGCAGCGATGCCTTCCCCCCGCCCGGTGAAGCCGAGTTTTTCGGTCGTAGTCGCCTTGATATTGACCTGCGACGACGCTACACCGAGATCCGTCGCGATGTTGGAAACCATCGTCTCGATATACGGCACCATTCTGGGCATTTGCGCGATGATGGTGGCATCTACATTACCGACAACAAAACCGGCCGCACCGATTTTAATTACGACCTGACGCAGCAGCGCCCGGCTGTCGATGCCCTTGTACCTGGCATCGGTATCCGGAAAATGTTTGCCGATATCACCCAGACCTGCGGCCCCCAGCAAGGCGTCCGCAATCGCATGCAGCAGCACGTCGGCGTCGGAATGCCCGAGCAGCCCGCGATCGTATTCGATCTTTACACCGCCAATGATCAGCGCCCGGCCAAGCACCAATTGATGCACATCGAATCCGTGGCCAATACGAAAAGGTGTCATTGTTCATCCCTGAGTAGCATGCGTGCCAATTTCAAATCCTGCGCGTACGTGACTTTCAAATTACCGCTGTCACCCATCACCAGTTTCGGTTGATGTCCGAGCGACTCAATCGCCTGCGCTTCGTCGGTGGCCGTTGGGCAGCGCGCCAGTGCATCCCTGAGCAAACCGAAGCGAAACATCTGCGGCGTTTGCGCACGCCAGAGGCCTTCGCGCGGGACCGTTTTTTTCACGCGCAGGTTACCGTCATCGTGCTTGATCGTGTCGGCCAGCGGCAGGGCAAGCAACCCGCCAATCGGATCGCTTTCCAGCTCATCGATGAACTGTTCGATCAGTTCGGGCCGTATGCATGGACGCGCCGCGTCGTGCACCATGACCCAGTCGTTGGCCGATATACCCGCGCGGGTCGCAATCGCATGGAGCCCGTTGGCAATGGTCTCGCCACGGGAATTTCCGCCGACCATTTCGGTCGATAGCTTGCCACCCAGCAGCGCCCAATCCGCCAGGTAACGTTGCCAATGGCTGTCGTCGGGTGACAACACCACCGCAATGCCATCGATGCGTGAGACTCTGGAGAGCGCTTTCAAGGTGTGAAATAGCAACGGGTGCCCATCGATATCGAGATACTGCTTGGGTAGTGCATCGCCGAAGCGCGTGCCCGTTCCGGCTGCGGGGACCAGCGCGATAATTTTTGATTTCATGGATTTTGTCGGGACAGGACGCGGTTATTCATGCGGATTTGATTATCTCACTGCGGCCTGAACATCACGTAAACTGACGCGAGATTTTCGTCGCTATATCGAAGCTCCAAGGCCGCACCAAGGCCGCTCAAATGCCGCTCAATTCGCCGCCAACTTCAAAGCACAAATGAAACGTCGATTGATATTGCGCTCGTTGCTGGTCGCGTTCGCCGTCGCAGCCGTTGCTATTTTCGCGACGGTCGGCGTACGGCAAACCAGCTACGCGCCCGAATGGCTGAACCTGCCGTTGAAGGCACCTCGTGTGTCCGGCGAATTGGTCATTCTGACGGTGCGTGGCCCAACGACGACGCAGGATATTCCCCTGGCGGGCAAACGCAAGGATGAATCGCAGACCGGCTTCGAGCACGACCTCGCAACGCTATTTGCAAAAGAGCTCGGCCTGGTGCCGAAATTTATCGTGCTGCCGAGCCATCAGAAACTGCTGATTGCCTTGCAGGAAGGCCGTGGACATCTTGCCGCTGCGGGGCTGGTACCGACGGTGGATCTTCGCGCCAAATTTGCGTTCAGCCAAAGCTACAAACTCGTGCAATACCAATTGGTCTACCCCGTGGCCGATCCCAAACCGAAATCGTTGCGCGATGCATCTGCAAAGCGCATCGCCGTAATCGCCGAAACCCCTGCGCACGACCTCCTGCGCGAAATGACAGGCGACTTCCCGGCAATCGCCATCGATGCCATTCCGCATGAATCCCATCCCGACGATTTACTGCGGCGTATTGAAAAAAAGGAAAGCGATTTTGCCATCGTCGACAGCAGTGCGTTCGCCATCAGCAAACGCCTGCATCCCGATCTTGGTGTGGCCTTCAATATCGGTCGTGAAAGCAAAGTCGCATGGGCTTTTTCGCCGATTGCCGATTACGACTTGCAGCAGAGCGCACTACAGTTCTTCGACAAAATTCGCAACAACGGCACGCTGGGGCAGTTGGTCGACCGCTATTACGGTCACGTCAATCGCATCCAGGCGGTCGACTCGGAAGCCTTGCTCGAAAAGATGCAGACGCTACTACCCAAGCTACGACCGCTATTTCACGAGGCGCAACTGCTGACCGGTCTCGACTGGCGCCTGATTGCCGCGATTGGCTATCAGGAATCGCATTGGGACCCGCTGGCGACATCTCCAACAGGCGTTCGTGGGCTGATGATGCTCACCGAAGATACCGCCGACCGCATGAAAGTAAAGAACCGGCTTGACGCGCGCGAATCGATTATCGGCGGGGCCAAATATATTGTTCTGCTGCGCGATACCATTCCCATCCGCATCGTCGAGCCGGATCGCAGCTGGCTGGCACTGGCAGGGTACAACCAGGGATACGGTCACCTGGAGGATGCACGCATCCTGACGCAGCGCCTCAAGCTCAATGC
>JAJAYN010000149.1 GCA_026786225.1 Burkholderiales bacterium
AGAAGGCGATGAACGCGAGGACGATGAGCAGTGCCAGGGCGGCGAGGATGAGGGTGGGGAGTTTGTGGTTCATTGAGGGAGATTTTAGTACACGCGGTAGCGTCGTTGATTCAGAGCGGGACGCGTTCAGCTATTGATCCGGCAACTAAATAGGTTGACTTCTCAACGGGCGACGCCCTCTCCCCCAGCCGGCTTCGCCCCCCTCGCTGCGCTCTCCCCGCTAGCGGGAGAGGGTGGCCAAAGGCCGGGAGAGGGCAACGGTGGTCGCAACAGTGAACGTATTTATTGCAGGATCAATAGCTTTCGTCTGCGCGTGGGGCCCGTGATGCGCAGAAATGCTTTCGCAACCTTTGTGCGTCACGCATTCCACATCACCCCGCCAAGCCCCCGAATATCGTAACCCGCCAACGTTTTCGCATATCGCAGGAACGCCGGCTTTCGCGTGAACTCCATTAACGCCTGCCACGGCGCATCGAAATAGCTGGCGCGCAATACCGCGATATCCAGCCGTTCGACGGTGAGGGGAATGAAATCGAGGTGGAACTGTCGCGCCACCGCACGTACCGCCAGGCCCACATCGGCGCGTCCATCGAGAATCGCCGAGGCGATATCGGTTTCAGTCTGCGCTGCAGGTTGCACCTGCTTGAGTTGATTGGAATCGATGCCTGCTTCAGTGAGCAGTTGCAGGAAAAGCAGATAGCTGCCCGCACCCGGCTGGCGCAGGATCGCGCGCACTTTCGGCTTCTTGAGGTCAGCGAGCTTGCTGATCTTGAGCGGATTTCCCGCTGCAATCACCAGCCCTTGCTCACGCTTGGCCCATTCGATCAGCACACAATCGAGGTGCCCGAGCCGATCACGGGCCAGCGCGATATTGCGATCTTCGCGCGGCATTCCGGGAGTGTCGATGTTGCTCGCCGCAGCGGGAATATGCATCGCCGCTGCGCAAGCTGACATGGCGACCAGGCGATCAACGCCGTCCATGCTGCCGTACGTCATCGTTGCCAGACCGCAACGCGATTCGCGCACCGCCCACTCGAGCAGAGGGTCGCTGCTACCGGCGACGATGGCGGGCGCATTGCGTTGCGCTTTCAGCGCGGTGCCGGCGGTGCTCTGTTTTACCCATTCATCCACCAGCGCGCGCGGGAACAACAGCTTGCCGGATATGCGCGAGTGGGGGATCTCGTCCTGCGCGACCATGTCGTAGATCTTGCGCTCCTTGAGTCGCAAATAGTCGGCTACTTCCTTGGTGCTCATCAATTGTCGTGCGGACATACGCCGATTCTTATGCATCGCTGTGCAGAGATATGCATTATTTCCGGGCTGCGGAAATGGTGCAAGTATGGGGCTAAAGTGCGGTGTCTGTACAAACGGTTGCCTCGAATGACATGCAGGAAATCTCTCAAAGCCTCTCGCTAGCCGTCGCGTTGATTACCTCGCTGGACAGCACGCTGCTGTCGATTGCAGGCTTGTCGCTGCGCGTGTCCGGTATCGCGGTATTGGCAGCGGCATTGCTGGCGCTGCCGTTCGGCGCGTGGCTGGCGCTGGCGCGGTTTCCCGGCCGCCAGGGCGTGATCGCCGTGTTGAACGGCATGATGGGTCTGCCGCCGGTGGTCGTTGGCCTGCTGGTGTATTTGATGCTCTCCCGCGCCGGACCATTGGGACCTCTCGGCATCTTGTTTACGCCAGCCGCGATGATGATCGCGCAGGCGTTGTTAATTTTCCCGATCATCGCGGCGCTGGCGAGACAGGTGATCGAGGATGCGTGGGGCGAATATCGCGAGCAACTGGTATCACTTAATGCCAGCCGTGCGCAATGCATGCGCGCGCTGCTGTGGGACATGCGCTTCACCTTGACGACGGCAGTGCTCGCGGGATTTGGCCGCGCCATCGCGGAAGTTGGCGCGGTGATGATTGTCGGCGGCAATATCGATGGCGTCACGCGGTTGATGACGACGGCCATCGCGCTGGAAACCAGCAAGGGTGATCTGCCGCTGGCGCTGGCGCTTGGGGTGGTGCTGATCACGATGGTGATTACCATCAATCTGGCTGCCCAATGGGTCAAGTCGACGGCGGTGAAAAACCATGGCTGACGCGAAGATTCTTCCGCTAGCGGTCGTGGGACTGGGCTTTCGGGTCGGCGACATTAACGTGCTCGACGGCGCCACGTTCGATATCGCACCCGGGTCGCGCAACATTGTGCTGGGGCCAAATGGCGCGGGAAAAAGTGTGATGCTGCGCCTGCTGCACGGCCTGCTCACCCCTACTTCCGGACGTGTTGGCTGGTCGAATCCGGATGCGCTCGCGGTGCGGCGCGCGCAGGCGATGGTGTTCCAGCGGCCCGTCATGCTGCGCCGGTCGGCACGTGAAAACGTCGAATTCGCCTTGCATGTTGCAGGCGTTCGGAATGTGCGCAACGCAGCAGATTTGGCTCTCGACCGCGCGGGCTTGATGCGTTTGGCGGATCGTCCGGCGCGGCTTTGTTCCGGCGGTGAACAACAACGAATCGCGCTGGCGCGCGCATGGGCATTGCAACCGGAAGTGCTGTTTCTGGACGAGCCCACCGCCAGCCTCGATCCGGCCGCCACCAACGCAATTGAGGAAGCGGTAAATGCCATGCATCGCGCTGGCACGACGATCATCATGACCACGCACGATCTGGGGCAGGCCAGGCGGCTTGCCGATCGTGTGTTGTTTCTCAATCACGGCAGACTTGTCGAGGATGCACCTGCGGTCAGCTTTTTTGCACAGCCAACGTCGCCGGACGCGGCGGCATTCATCCGTGGAGAATTGCTATGGTGAATCGCGGCCAACCTGTCGATAAAAAGGGAGTTGTCATTTGGGACAACGCGAGAAATCTGCTGGTTGCGCTCACAGGCAAAAGCAGATTCCTCGTCGCTACGCTCGTGGGAATGACAGTATTGAATATTGCCAGCCCTGGCGGGGCCGGTACGGCATTTGCGCAGGAAAAATTCATCGTCGTTGCTTCGACGACATCGACTCAGGACTCAGGCTTGTTCGGCCACATCCTGCCGCTCTTTAAAGCCAAAACCGGCATCGAGGTGCGAGTGGTTGCGCAGGGAACAGGGCAGGCTATGGCGCTGGCGAAAAAAGGCGACGCCGACGTAGTGTTCGTTCATGACAAGGCCGCCGAGTTGAAATTCGTCGAAGAGGGTTTTGGCGTTTACCGGCGCGACGTGATGGTCAACGATTTTGTCATTGTCGGGCCGAATAGTGACCCGGCAAAGTCGTCCGGTAACGACGTAATTGCCGCACTGAAGAAAATAGCGGCGGGCAAATCGCCTTTCGTCTCGCGCGGCGACAAGAGCGGCACGCACGCGGCTGAACTTCGCTACTGGAAAGCAGCCGACATCGATCCGCAAGCAGGTAAGGGCACCTGGTATCGCGAGACCGGCTCGGGCATGGGGCCAACGCTCAATACCGCGAGCGCCATGAACGCCTACGCGTTTACGGATCGTGGCACCTGGCTCTCGTTCAAGAATCGCGGCGAACTCTCGCTACTGGTTGAGGGCGATACCAAACTCTTCAATCAATACGGCGTCATGCTGGTCAATCCGGCCAAACACGCTCACGTGAAAAAGCACATGGGCATGCAGTTCATCGACTGGATTACCTCGCCTGAAGGACAGGCAGCGATTGCCGCATACAAGATCGAGGGGCAACAGTTGTACTTCCCGAATTTCGTGGCGCAGCGGCGCTAGCATCAATCGCATCAGCATCTCCGCAGCAGGTGAAACTCAATAGCTGGCGCGCTTTGTAGCGCATAAATGGCTGAGACGCCTCGCCAGTGCTTGTGTTTGGCTAATCATGTGTTTCTGATGTCTCGGATTGCCGCGTCATCATGTGGATGCTGTCCTTCAATAGCGACACGCCGATGTCAACGCCATTGGCAAGGCGATTGCGTTGCGCAACGTGACTTGGCACGCTGAACTGCAAAGTTGTGGTCGCCTCGCTGCGTAGCGCAAGGGTAATGCTGGTGTTCACACCGAGTCTGGTGAATTCGACGATTGTGCCGTGCACGGGGTTTTCATGTTCGCCGCGAGAAGGCCGGTCATGCCGATGCAGCACGATGCCTGAGGCCGGAATCATCCAGTCGCATTCCTCACCAACAGCAAAGCGTTCGTCAAGTGGCGCTTCGAGGGTGAGGCCATTCCATTGCAGCAAGCTCGTACCGGTGACAGGTTGATGCTCGTGTACCTTGCCTTTGAAGATGTTGCGACAGTCGGTCAGTCGTGCCACAAGCCGGTCGATGGGCTGGTTGATGATTTCGTCAGGTGGAGCGGTTTGCAGCGTTCGACCACGATGCAGGATGCACATGCGGTCACATAGCATCGCTGCTTCATCGAGGTCGTGGGTGACGAGGATGACTGGCATGTTCAAATTCTTGCGCAAGTCCGCCAGTTCGCGATAGAGCTTTTGCCGGGTGACCCGGTCAACGGCCGAGAACGGTTCGTCGAGCAGCAAGATTTCCGGGTCGCGCGCCAGCGCCCGGGCGACGGCTACCCGCTGCTGCTGGCCACCGGATAATTCGCGCGGTAGCCGTGACCCAAGACCGTCAAGGTGCACCTGTGCCAGCAACTTGTGCGCTCGCTCGCGCCGCTCTTGCGCTGGCAAATGATTAAGCGCAGTTTCAATATTACCGACAGCGCTCATGTGCGGGAACAGCGCGTAACTTTGAAACACGAATCCCACCGAACGTTGCGGTGTCGGCACGTGGATACCGGTTGTGGTGTCGAACCATACATCCGCGCCGCAGACGATGCGGCCCTTTGACGGTCGGTATAGGCCGGCAATCGCGCGCAGGATGGTTGATTTACCGCTTCCCGACGGGCCGACCAGCGCCAGCACTTCGCCGCGCGCGCAGGCAAAATTCGCATCGAGTTGAATCGGCGCGCGTTGCTGCAGCTCAATCTGTATGCCGCCGGCCTTCTCAGGTGCGGACATGAATGCGCGGACGCGAGGTGGCAAACACGATGGCCATGGCGATGACGGAAATCAGCAGGAGAATTGCAGACATCATGGCGGCGGCATTCATGTCGAAAGCCTGTACCCGGTCATAAATGGCGATGGCGATGGTTTTTGTTTCGCCGGGAATGCTGCCGCCGATCATCAGCACCACGCCAAACTC
>JAJAYN010000150.1 GCA_026786225.1 Burkholderiales bacterium
ATTAAAGGTCGTGAGTTTAACGGGCCGTCATGATCCTGCAATCCCTTGGCGTCTGGCGCAGCGCTTTGCAATAAATCGTGGCATCGGTTGGTCTGTGCGTAACTCTCGCTGCCAGGAAGCGCGCCGCTCCCCACACAAACTTTCTCAAGAGTTTCTCCGCCAATTGACAGTTGATACCGGTTGTTTATGTAGTGCTCCTCGAATGTCCGATAATGTCTCTTGATGTTTGTGCCGCCAAGGCATGACGGGCTATAAGATACGCTCCCATACTCGGTGTCCCGTTTTATGCCTCCTCCGTATTCAGCAACGTGGGTGAATCGTTCCAGTTTCCCATCAATATAGCCAATCAAGCGATCATAGGTAGCCGTGGCGTTGGCAACCGTCGATTCAGTCTCGCGCTTGATAATTGACTGTACCAGCACGGTGTTACCGGACGGGCAGTCTGAAACTGACGTTGCGCTAATGCTGCCAATATCTGCAACAGCGAAAGGTTCGTCTGTCCTTGAGTACGTACGCGAGACGTAGTCTCGATCGAATACGAGACTAGCTGATGGCTGCTCCCCGATCGATACTTGCAACTTAATGCCGCGCGTATCCACACCGTTGGTAACTGGTAAATCAGCAATTGTGAGGCCATAAAGCGTCAGGCCGTCAGCGGAAATCACTGCCTCTATAAAATTTACCGCAAAATACTGCACGACCTGCCCCATGAATTTGTCGGGAAGCGTGACGCCGCCGCGTGTCACAGGCCCACCAATTGCAACGTTTGACTGGCGCTCCCATCTGAATTGGCCATTAACGTCCAGCCAAAATGTATACAAATCTGGTGTGTGATTGGTCTCCGGCCTGCTTACCCATGCGATCGGTCCAGCGCCGGATATCTCAGTGCGCACATTGAGCTTCCCATCGGCGTCAAAGTACATATTTTTCACTGTACCGTTGTAGGTCGTGAGACTTTGAACCATGTGCGTGGGCTTCCCGTCAGGTGCAGCAAGAAATGCAATCTGCTTTTGGAGGTATTTGCGCCCCGATCCGGAGGGGACACTTGCGCTTTGAAATGGGCTGAACTCGTCAGGCAGCAGGACACGTGTGCCCTTCTTGTTCACCCTCAAAAAAACTTTTGCGCCAACGTCATCCGAGGCAAGTACATACAAGCCTTCAATTGGGGGTTGGACATCCACTGCCGTTACCGCAACAGCATTTTCCTCAGATCCCATCTTGCCGTTAAACACAAGAATGAAGGCATTGCTTTTTGCGGGCGGCGGTGAGACCTCGAGTTCCACGTCAATTGGCGCACTTTCTTGTCCGGCAGTAATTGAAAGGGTCCACTTTGCCGAAGGGACTGGATAGCGTGTGCCATCCGCTGCGTCATAAAAAAGACTGAACTCCCCGTTCATGTCATCGGGCCCTTTGTTCTTTATCGCAAATTGGGTAGGTGATATTGCGGCGCGCTTCCAACTCAACTCGCCGCGAAAAAAGAAGTTGATCATGCCGGCTGAATAGCCAACAGCACGCTTGAGCGTGAAATCATTGGTTGCCGCATATGTAAAGCGATTGACTGAATACGCCTCTCGACCAAGGAAGCGCTTTTTCAGATCAGCATCAAATATTGACCTAGTCGTCGCCCGTTGATTGACGCCGCCTTGACCGATGCGAAGGGTGTCGGTCACGTTCGTTGCGAAGAAAGTCACGTTTCCACGCAGGCCCAGCGGACAGGGCAGTTGACCATTCAGCGACGCTTCGTTGCAAAGCGTTGAAATACCTATTTTTTGCCCCGGCCCGCCAATCAGTTGTGGCGAGACTACGCCTGCCGCGTCAACATTAGTGCCCGCCGTGAAGAAGTTGCGGTTTGTAAACTCCGCTATTCCTTTGCCTCCGCCGATCCAGAACATGCGTGGCGTCGTGAAGCCGTTCGCCACTTCTTTCGTATAGACAGGTTCGTATCCAGAATACTGGCTGGTATCTGGATTGTTCAGTGTCCATTTTTCATAGCTGGGTTTTTCGCCACCGAGCAACCCTGTAGTTTCGCAAAATGAACTGTCGCAATGGAAATCATTGCGTGTGTGCTGAGGCTGCGCCATATCCTGAATGTGGTGGATCACATGTCCGAGGGATTGAAAGGTCAATCCCCAGTTGGTGTGTCGGGCAGCTTTGTCCGGCAGCGTAATTGCTTTAAGAAAATAACTCCGGGCATATTTGTAGGAAAAAATCTGCGGCAAATCTAAGATTCCGGGATCATAAGATACGTCCTCCAACGCCCAGTCGGGCGAGCGAATCCCGGAAATACGCGGAATGTAAAAAGGCGACACAGGCAAGATAAATGGCCCGGCACTTAGTGCTTCGTTCGTTACCGGATTGAAGAAGTGACGGGTCGCCTGAACCTTCTCGCCTCGACTGTCTTCCCAGTCGGCACCGAATTTTATGAGTTCAAGAATTGATTCCGCTCCGCCTTCGGAAGTGGCGAACCGATTAAGGCCTGTGTCGGAAATGACCGCAGGTGCCAATCCAAGTTGCGATAAGAACTTGGGCGTTCCCAGAACGCTGTTCCTGGCAGCTGCCTCGCTAAGATCCTTGTGAGTGATCCGTTCGTAAGCGCTTGCGCTAGCGGAGATTGTCAATAGTATGGACGCAACAATGTATTTTTTCATTTCTTTTGACCTGTAAAAGCCTCGTTCCTCAGCCCACAGCGCAATTCATGTCGCCCTTGGACAGACGGCAAGCTATTTCGACTATAAAGCCCCGCGCTTTTCAGCTGTAACTCCTCGGCTTGGATAGCCTGGTAAAAGAGGGGAATTTTTTTTGTCTCGCAGGACTCAAGTACGTAATCCATTTGGGTCGAAAGCCCGGTGTACAGATCGCGTTGCATACCCGTCAATGGACTGGCTACTCTTCCCGCCAAAGAGTAATCAACTTTTTTCATCTTGACCTTCTGCCCGGCGATTACGGCGATGCGTGTCGCCCAGCGACAATCGCCCTGCGCCCCCTCTCCGCAGCCGTTTGTCCTCCGTGCAAACTCATAACCCGGCTTGAAGATGATGATCTTCGGGTCTTCCATCAAGTTGTCGAGCCTAGGGTTATAGAGCTTGAACCCGGGAAAGGCGAAGCGGCCGTTTTTGTCGGTCACAGTCTCTTTCACCTCCAGCATTTCGCGGAAGTGATGTCCGTGCCAACCATCCTCGAACAGCGCCCATGTCGCCACCACATTGGCGCCTTCGATGGGATCGCCCGATTCCGCGTCCACCGCCCAAGCTTCAAACGGCTCGATGGTATACACAGGCGAGTGACAGCCCGCAAAGAGTGGCAACAAAACAAATAAACCAAACAGGACGCGTTTCATCTTTAGCCCTCTACATCGAATCGACAAGCCACTTACCGTTGCTGTCTTTGGAAAAGTAAACGAAAAAAACCTGTGTGTCGCCCTCAGAAGCGATATCGCGCATGATGGCGTACTCCGCCATGTCCTCAGACAACTGACCCCGGCTCGGCTTTGAATAGGACGCAATGATGCTAGGCATATCGCCAATCAGCGCCTCGAATACTGATCGATATTTCTCCTGAGCACCAGTTGTAAGAAAGGTCAATGCCTTATTCGTATTGCCCTGAATTAGCGCGTCATTCATGCCATTCCATGCTGCAAGTATCGGCTCGTCTACACTGGGCACAGCATAAAAGGAAACACTAACCTCGCCGATCCCGCCACGATCATCCGTCGCGCGTACGATCACGTTATGCTGACCTGTCGAGGACGCCTGTTCCAAATAGAAATTTGGGCCTAATTGGGTTGCCAAAACAGTTCCATTTTCGACGATTTCAATTTTTTCGATATACCCATCCGGGTCGTATGCATTTGCCGAGAATATGATTGACTCTCCAGCGGGATATTCATTTCCATATGGCTCGTAGATTTGAACAATCGGCAATTCATTGGGCACGTACACAACAACATTTATTGTCAAAATGTTAGACGTCCCAACTGTTGTTTCCGCAGTAACCGTCGCGGTTTTGACAGATGTCAACAACGTGCCGGGAATCGAAACACTAAGCTGCGTGGCACTTATGAATGTAGTTGCGACGAAAGTGCCATCAAAGCGTACTTTGAGTGGCGCAACAAAATTCACGCCCGTAAGTGTGAGCGTCTGCATCTGACTATTTGCATTGAGCGTTGCTGGAGTGCTCGAAACCAACCTTGGCGCGGGAGGCGTGATTTCTATGATCCTGCTATTCGATACGCCGACAGTACTTTTCACCGTCAGGCTATGCTGACCAACCGCGTTAAATAGTCTTGCCGGCAGTGTGAATTGTGCCGTAGTCAGGGTCGATGAGGTTGTCGAGAATGTCTCGGTGCCTACGACGATGAATACCGGTGGAAAAAAGTTGAGCCCAGTCAGCGAAAGGGTCTTGGCAGTGCTATCAGCCTCAACCGCACTTGGAATGACGCTATTCAGTACGGGAACACTACCCACTGGCGTTACGCTATTTGAAGCCTCTGAAGG
>JAJAYN010000151.1 GCA_026786225.1 Burkholderiales bacterium
ATCACGCTGATATGGATGCTGGCGAACATGCTTTACTTGCCGGCGGTAAATCATTTGCAGAGCTACCGCACCACGGCCGCGGCGCTCGCAGCGCAATTGCCGCATTCGCGCACGTGCATCGCTTCGCACAACCTGAGCGATCCGCAGCGCGCCATGCTGGATTATTTCGCGCAACTGCTCTTTATGCCTGTTGCGCCGGGTGGTGCCTCAGGCTGTGAATGGCTTCTTACACAGGGTGGCAGCGAAAAACCATTAACGCTTGATGCCAATTGGCAACTTGTGTGGCAAGGCGCACGTCCGCGCGATGAAGCAGAACAGCTATTGCGCCTTTATCGACGTCAGTCGCGTTAGGCCAATCGCCGATCCAGCAGTTCGACCCAGTGCAGTATGGGTGTCCTGGAGCTGGCGTTTAGCCCACTCTCAATATGCGCCATGCAACCAATATTGGCGGTGGCAATGATGTCGGGGCTACCTGATTCGAGTGCGTTCACTTTATTGGCCAGCAATTGTGCAGACATCTCCGGTTGCAGTAGCGAATACGTGCCAGCCGATCCGCAGCACAAGTGCCCGTCGGGCACCATCGTCAGGTCGAAACCGGCGTCACGCAGCAAGCCTTCCACCACACCGCGAATCTTCAAACCATGTTGCAAACTGCACGGCGACTGGAAAGCGACCTTTTGCCTCGTCACTTCCGCATCAACCGGGTATATGTCTGCTTTTGATTTCAGAACTGCCGACAATTGTGTGCGCTCCTGCGCGATCACCTGGCTCACGTCGCGATATAGCGCACTGACACGTGCCGCTTTCACGGCGTAGACGGGATCGTTACGCAACAGATGCCCGTATTCAGCCACCATCGTTCCGCAGCCTGACGCGGTGACCACGATTGCCTCTGCACCGCGTTCAATAGCGGGCCACCATGCATCAATATTGCGTTTCACATATGCGTGTGCGTCGTGGGCATCGTTCAGGTGATGCGCAATCGCCCCGCAGCAACCGGCTTTGTCGGCACCAATGAGTGAAATGCCGAGTTTGTCGAGCACGCGTGCAGTCGCACAATTAATCGAAGGCGCCATGGCGGGTTGTACGCAACCCGCGAGTACCAACATCTTGCGCGCATGCACCGGCTGCGGCCAAACACCTTCATCGCGCCTGGACGTAACGTACTTGCCAATGCCGTCGGGCAGCAGACCCTTCACCGCGCGACCAATGCCCAGGCCAATGGAAAACAATGCGGTGTGTGGGAGCGTATTCTTAAGCAAAGAACGTTTGAGCTGATCGCCAAGACCGCGCGGTACTTTTTTCTCGATCACCTCGCGCCCAATGTCGACCAGACGGCCGTATTGCACGCCAGAGGGGCAGGTGGTTTCGCAGGCGCGACAGGTCAGGCACCGGTCAAGATGGTGCTGCGTTTTGGCGGTAACGTCATTGCCTTCGAGCATCTCCTTCATGAGGTAAATGCGTCCGCGCGGGCTATCGAGCTCGTCGCCGGTAAGTTGATACGTCGGGCAGGTGGCGAGGCAAAACCCGCAATGGACACACTTCCGCAGAATGGCATCGGCTTCAATGCCTTCGGGCGTGTCCTTGATCCATTCGGCCAGGTTGGTTTGCATTTTTATAGTTGAATACTAAAAGTTATCCATGCGACCGCGGTTGAGAATATTTTCCGGGTCGAACGCTGTTTTCAACTCACGATGAATTTTTGCTAGTACTGGCTGCAAAGGATTGAACACGCCATCAGCCTTGTCGCCATGCCGAAATAACGTAACGTGCCCGCCGACAGAGGCAATTTTTTCTCTGAGCATCGACAGGTCAGCCGCGCCACTTAGCCAGCGCACCGCACCACCCCACTCGATCCAGTGCGGCGTCATCAACGCGAGCGGCATGGTCGTCGGTGGTACTGACAGTCGCAGGAGCGGCGCTGTTGATTGAAAAAATGCCGCGCGCTGGTCGCGCACTGACCGCCAAAACAGGGGTCCGGCTTCATCTGCAACCAGCTCGCCGCCAAGCTTTTGCCGCGCCGCTTTGACGCCTGCCGCAGCACCGGAAAGCCGTAGCATCGCAACACCCTGAAACCACGACGTTGCCGAAATCGGCAGGGGCTTGCCAGCCCATTCATTGAACTGACGGATCGCCATTGCCTCCTCGAACTCAAACCGTAGCGTGAGCTCTGCAACCGGCTTGGGCAATACCTTGAACGAAAGATCCAGCAATACACCCAGCGTCCCCATGGCACCGGTCATCAGGCGCGAAACGTCGTACCCGGCGACGTTTTTGATCACCCGTCCGCCGAAACGCAGGTCATCACCTTTGCCACTGAGGATGCGGGTGCCGAGCACGAAATCGCGGACCGCACCGGTGTAGGGTCGGCGTGGCCCGGACAGCCCCGCCGCCACGGTGCCGCCGATGGTGCTGCCGTCGGCAAAATGTGGCGGCTCGAACGGCAGCATCTGCGATGCGCGGTCCATCACCGATTCGATCTCGACGAGCGTTGTGCCGGCGCGCACAGTGAGCACTAATTCCTTGGGCTCGTACTCGATGATGCCGCTGTATGGACGCATGTCGAGCGGTTCGCCGACAATAGCGCCGCCGTAAAACGCCTTGCTGTTGCCGCCGTGAATAGACAGCGGTGTTTTGGCCGCCGCCGCATCCCTGATGCGCTCGCTTATTGAGGAAACTATTGCATCCATATTTTCCGTCTCATCAAAATCTCGGCATGTCGGCGCGCGGAATTTCGCCGCCGCGTACGTGCATGCCGCCCCATTCGCTACAACGTTTCAATTCCGGCACCGCACGACCCGGATTGAGCAGACCTTCTGGATCAAACACCGCCTTTATGACATGAAACATCGCCAATTCACTTTCCCGGAACTGCACGCACATCTGTTTTAATTTTTCGATACCGACACCATGCTCGCCGGTAATGGTACCGCCAACCTCGATACAGATTTCCAGCAGTTTCCCACCAAGTTCCTCGCTGCGCGCCATTTCACCCGGCTTGGCTGCATCGTAAAAAATCACGGGATGCAAATTGCCGTCGCCGGCGTGAAAAACGTTGGCGATCATCATGCCGAATTCCGCCCCTAATTGCGCATAGCGCGCCAATACTTCCGGCAAACAGCGGCGCGGAATGGTGCCGTCCATGGTGTAGTAGTCGGGGCAAATTGTGGCTAGCGCCGCGAACGCCCCTTTGCGTGATTTCCAGAGTTTCTCGCGCTCAGTGTCATCGCATGCGCGACGAATTTCCTGCGCATGGCTTGCGCGCAGAATGGCTTCAACTGTCGCGAGATATTCGGCGACTTCCTCTGGCGCACCATCGAGCTCGATCAGCAACAACGCCTCGGCGTCGAGCGGAAATCCGGCGGACATAAATTTCTCGCAGGCATTGATCACCATCTTGTCCATCATTTCCAGGGCGGCTGGTATCACGCCTGCGCCGATAATGCTGTTGACCGCGTTCGCGGCATCGGTAACCGATGGGAAAGCCGCGAGCAGGGTTTCTATATATTCGGGCTCCGGTGTCAGCTTTACGGTGACTTCGGTGATCAGGCCCAGCAATCCTTCGGAGCCGTGCATCAGGGCCAGCAGATCGTAGCCGGGTGCATCGAGTGCCGCCGAGCCAATTTCCAGAATGTCGCCGTTGAGCGCGACCACGCGGATGCGCAGTACGTTATGTACGGTGAGGCCGTATTTCAGGCAGTGCACGCCACCGGCGTTTTCGGCGACATTACCGCCGATGGAGCAAACGATCTGGCTCGAGGGATCGGGCGCGTAAAACAAGCCAAATGGCGCAGCCGCTTTGGTCACCGCCGCATTTGCCACACCTGGCTGGACGCGCGCGGTACGCGCGGCCGGATCGACAGCGAGAATTTGTTTCATCCGCGAGAGCACGGCGAGCACCCCGTTTTCAAGCGGAATCGCGCCACCCGAAATACCGGTACCCGCGCCGCGCGTGACCAAAGGCACACCGCGTGCGTTGCAAGCTTTCAGGATTTCTACCACCTGCGCTTCTGACTCCGGCAGAACGGCACACAGCGGCAGCGCCCGATGCGAAATAAATGCGTCGGTCTCAAACGGCTTCAGCCGTTCCGTATCGGCGATGACTTTAAGTGTTGGCGTGATGCGCTGGAAATCAGCGAGTAGCGGCGCGTGCATAACAATCCAAGTTGAAATGCAGAGAAATTATGCAAAACTCTAGCGCTGGCGCGCGTTTCCGCGGACTTTTCCCCTGTGAAGTCCAGCCAGAGCCGATCTTCATTTCAGGCGGCTGTGCATCGTCAAAACCGCGGTATATCTGCGTGCGCCAACTGTCCACCGTGCACGCGCATGCGCCCGTACTCCGCGCAGCGATTGAGCGTCGGGATAGCCTTGCCCGGATTGAGCAGCATGGACGGATCGAACGCGCGTTTGACGGCAAAAAACATCTCACGCTCGTTATCGGTGAACTGGCTGCACATCTGGTTTATTTTTTCGATACCGACGCCATGCTCGCCCGTAATGGTGCCGCCATAATTAATACAAAGTTCGAGAATATCGGCGGCAAATTGCTCGGTGCGTTCGAGCTCGCCGGGAATATTGGCATCGAACAAAATCAGCGGGTGCAGATTGCCATCACCAGCATGAAATACATTCGCGCAACGCAACTTGTAGTGCAGGGAAAGCGCCGCCGTGCGTTTCAACACGGGCGACAAGGCACGCCGGGGAATCGAGCCGTCGATGCAGTAGTAATCCGGTGATATCCGGCCCACAGCAGGAAACGCCGCCTTTCTTCCAGACCAGAACTTGAGCCGTTCCGCTTCATTGCTGGATACGCGGCACGCGGTTGCGCCCGATGCCTTTAACACCGCCTCCATCCTGGCGATCTCCTCTTCAACATCTTCGGGTGTGCCATCCGATTCGCAGAGCAAAATGGCCTCGGCGTTGAGATCGTAGCCAGCGTGTACGAAATCTTCGACCGCCGCGTTGGCAAGCTTGTCCATCATCTCCAGACCGGCCGGCACGATGCCCGCGCCGATGATGTTGGCCACCGCGTCGCCCGCTTTCTCGATGTCATCGAAGCTTGCCATCACCACACGCGCCAGTTGCGGCTTTGGTACCAGCTTGACGGTGACTTCGGTCGTTACGCCAAGCATGCCTTCTGAGCCCGTCATCAAAGCAAGCAAATCGTATCCGGGCGTATCGAGCGCGTCCGAGCCGATGGTGGCGCGCGTGCCGTCGATGGTGACCACTTCAATTTTCTGTACGTTGTGCACGGTCAAGCCGTATTTCAGGCAGTGCACACCACCAGCGTTTTCGGCAACGTTGCCGCCAATCGAGCAGGCAATTTGCGAGGATGGGTCTGGTGCGTAATAGAGACCGAGGTGGGCAACGTCTTCGGAAATTTTCAGGTTGCGCACACCCGGCTGCACACGCGCCGTGCGCGCCAGCGGATCGACACTGACAATACGATTGAATTTAGCTAGAGACAAAAGTATGCCGTCGCCAAGCGGCGTGGCACCCCCCGAGAGCCCCGTGCCGGAACCGCGCGCGACGACTTTGGTGCCGGTTTCATGCGCTACCTTGAGGATGCGCTGCACGTCTTCAACCGATTGTGGCAACACCACCAGCATGGGAAGCTGCCGGTACGCAGACAGGCCATCGCATTCGTACGGCTTCATCGCTTCGGCATCGGTGAGCACGGCATGGGCAGGCAAAATCGCGCGCAGCATATCGACCAGCGCGATGCGTGATGACTCCGGCATGATGTCGGCGATTGCTGCCATGGTATTTACGATTAATCCTCTTTTGGCAATGCGGCTATCTCGTCCTATGATAGGCGAAGTGAGGCCGGGTAAAGCTGCCGATCTCCGTAAGGCGTTTTTACCGAAACCATATTAATGACCCGTGCATATATTGAGAGCGAATTTATGAAGCCGAGCGCATGACACCAAACGAAGCCATATTGCTATGGGTACTTGCC
>JAJAYN010000152.1 GCA_026786225.1 Burkholderiales bacterium
GGAATCCCTTACGGTGCACGCGCCGGAATTTCACCTTGTGCTTTTCGGTGCCGGTCACGTCGGTCGCGCGGTGGTGAGGGTAATGTCTGAACTTTCCTGCGCGATCACATGGGTCGATAGTCGCGAGGAAGAATTTCCGAAAGACGTTCCAGCCAAAGTGCAATGCGTATGCACTGACGAGCCGGTGTGCGAGGTTGATGCGGCGGGCGCGGGCAGTTACTTTCTGGTGATGACCCACAGTCACGCGCTCGACCAGATATTGAGTGAGCGCATCCTCAAGCGCTCGGACTTTGCCTATTTCGGCCTGATCGGCTCGGTGACTAAGCGGCGCCAGTTTGAGCGGCGATTACGGGACCGTGGCGTTTCCCCTGCGCAATTGGCAAGTATGCATTGCCCCATCGGTGTTGCAGGTATTGCCGGCAAGGAACCGGCGACGATTGCCATTGCCGTTGCGGCGGAGATTTTGCAGAGACAAAGCGAAATTGCGCTTGCGAGGCAGTCTGTCGGACACGGTCGCGCGAGGGCACATTCCTGATGGAAGCGTATGTTGTTGAGTGGCTAAGCCTGTTGGTACGCTGGCTGCATCTGATCGCCGGTATCGCGTGGATCGGGGCCTCGTTTTATTTCATTATGCTCGACAATTCCCTGACAGCACCCGCCAAACCGGAAGATGTGAAACGCGGCGTATGCGGTGAATTGTGGGCGGTTCACGGCGGCGGCCTCTACCAGAGCCAGAAATACCTGAACGGACCCAAGGGAGAGGCGCTGTCGGATAATTTGCACTGGTCCAAATACGAGGCCTACGCGACCTGGCTTTCCGGCATGGGGCTGCTGGCGATCATCTACTGGTTTGGCGCAGGCACCTACCTGATCGACAAAAGCGTCATGGCATTGACGCCGGTGCAGGCCATCGGCATCAGCATCGGTGTCATCGTCGGTGGCTGGATTGTTTACAGCACGATGTGCAACGTGTTCGACAAAAATGAAAAATGGCTGGCCGTATCGCTGTTAGTGTTTGTGATTGCGGTGGACTGGGGTCTCTTCCAGGTATTCAGCGCGCGCGCGGCGTTCCTGCACGTCGGTGCGGTGCTTGGCACCATCATGACGGCGAATGTGTTTTTTGTGATCATTCCCGGCCAGAAGAAAATGGTCGCTGAAATCCGCGCCGGGCGTGAGCCCGACCCGGCGCCCGGGCGTATCGGCAAGCAGCGCTCGGTGCACAACACCTATTTCACGCTGCCGGTGCTGTTCATCATGATCAGCAATCACTATCCGATGACCTACAGCCATCCGTACGGCTGGGCAATTCTTGCGGTGATGATGGCAGCAGGTGCGTTGATCCGACAGTACTTTGTGGTGCGCCATCGCGGCTTGAAACGACCTTCGTATCTGGTCGTGGCTGGCCTGTTGCTGCTGGGCGTCTTTTTCGCGCTGGCACCGAAGTCTGTGAGCGCGCCCACTGGCGTGACCGTCAGCTTTGCGCAGGTGAAAGGGATCATCAGTGAGCGCTGCGCGGGGTGTCACGCGGCGCAGCCGACCATGGCCGGTTTTGCGCAGCCGCCCAAGGGCGTGATGCTGGAAAATGCACAACAAATTGCGATGCACGCACCGAAAATCGCCGAGACGGTCGCCTCGCGCTACATGCCGATAGGTAATCTCACGCAAATGACCGACACCGAGCGCGAACGCATCGCGGTCTGGTTTCGCGCTGGTGCCAGGACGCGGTAGCTAAAATCGCGATTCAATTTGCGGATCGCCATTTGGCGGGCATTTCGGCATGTTTTCGCCCGGAGCACCGCGCCAGATGGCGATCTCCGCCTGATTGTCGGAGGCATTCATGTTTTGCGGCATAGACAGGGCACGATGAGGATGCCGTTTGACCCGGTCGCCCCGGGTGACGTTAAACTCCACGTGCCAACATGACCACATCCCATCACAAATTCCCCGACCACCTCGCCCACGCCGCGCTCAATGCCGCGCGCATCGGTGCACTGCTGGTCGATGCCGACGGCGCAATACGCGCCTGTAACGACGCGGCCATGATGATGTCGGGCTATGCCGCCGATGCGTTGATCGGTACGCCTGTCGAGAAACTGGTCGGCGATAGTGGCCCGCTCGCCTATGGTGGTGCAGATCCGGTGTTGATCACGGCCAGCGGCGAGCAGGTGCGTGTGCTGGTCGCGATTGAGGCGGCCGTGGTCGACGGGGAACCGATGCGCATCGTCACGCTGCGCGACGTGACCGCCCGGCGGCAGGTTGAAGATTCGCTGCGCGAACTCGGACAGCGCATGCGCCTGATGATAGAATCGGCGCGCGACGCCATCGTCACCATCGATCGTCACAGCCACATCGTTGACTGGAATTCTGCCGCCACCGCCATGTTTGGCTGGACGCGTGACGAGGCCATCGGCAGCGAACTCACGCAACTGATCGTACCGACACAGCATCGGGCATCGCATCATGGCGGCCTGAAGCGTTTCCTCAACGAAGGTGTTCACGGCATCCTCAACACCAGCGTGGAGACCACGGCACTCAACCGCGATGGAACGGAATTCGACATCGAGCTATCGATATGGCCGGTGAAGACGGGCGGCGAATATACATTCACTTCGTTTATCCGCAACATCACCGATCGCAAAGCAGCTGAACGGGCCATGGCGTTGTCTGAAACACGTTATCGCGCCGTGGTGGAGAACGCCAACGACGGCATCATCGTCACGCAGGATGGCTTTATCCGCTTTGCCAATCCACGCGCATACGAATTGACCGGGCGCGATGCCGACACCGTGCTGGCTACACCTTTTATCGAAATGATTCACGCCGACGACCGCGCCAGGGTTTACGGCAACTACCTGCGACGCATGCGCGGCGAGGCAGTCGAAAATTTGTATACCTTTCGCGTGGTCAGCGCCAACCGGGACATCCGTACACTGCAAATCAGCGCCGTGGCAATCGACTGGGAAGGCCGTGCGGCCACGCTTAATTTTCTTGCTGACGTGACTGAACAGATTCAGCTCAGGGAAAAGCTCACGCAATCGCTGGCGCAGCGCGAGGCGATTCTCGAGACCTCGGCGGCGGGCATCATGTTTATCCAGCACGGGCAAATGAGTTGGGTGAATCCGGCGCTGGAGCAGACCATGCTCGGCTATCCAAAAGGTGCGCTGATCAGCGAGCCCGGCGAAATCCTGTTCGCCAATCACGGCGAATGGCGGCGTTTTGTCGATGACGCCGTTGCCGCATTGAAATCGCAGCGTGTATTCGATATCGAACGCCAGCTCAGACGCGCCGACGGCGAGCTCGGCTGGTTTCAAATCACCGGTCGGCCGCTCGACGTTGAAGACCTGCCGGCAGGCACGATCTGGAACGTGATCGATATCGCCGATCGCAAGCTTGCCGAAGAGGAAATCCGCCACGCCTTGCAGCGCGAACGTGAATTGTCGGACATGAAGACGCGGTTCGTGGCGATGACCTCGCACGAATTCCGTACACCACTGGCTGCGATTCTCTCGTCGGTCGAGTTGCTGGAAGACTACGGCGACAGCATGCCGGATAGCGAGCGGCGCGATCTGCTGTCGTTGATCAAGGGCTCGCTCTCGCGCCTGACCGCGATGCAGGAGCAGGTACTGGTGATCGGTCGCGCCGATTCGGACAAATTGGAGTTTCGTCCTGAGCCGCTGGACGTAGCGGCGTTTTGCCACGACATCGTGCGCGAGGTTCAGCCGCATGCGGTCGCCCGCACCATCGAAATCCATATGGTGCCCGGACTGGGCGCGCCGCTGCTGGACGCTAAGCTGATGCGCCATGTATTGACCAATCTGCTCTCGAACGCAATCAAGTACAGCCCCGCCAGCGGATCGGTATCGTTGTCGGTGGCGAAAATGCCGGCAGGGCTGGCCTTCACGATTGCCGATGACGGCATCGGTATCAGCGATGACGATGTGCCGCATTTGTTCGAGACTTTCTATCGCGGCAAGAATGCGGCACCCATTGCCGGCACCGGCCTGGGGCTGGCTATCGTCCGGCAATGCGTGGACCAGCACGGCGGGCACATCGACGTTGAGAGCCGCCTCGGTCATGGTACAAAGGTGACGGTCACCATTCCCTTGATGTCGTCATGAAGTCGCATGAACCTGCCATGAAGGCGCGAATACTGATCGTTGATGACGACGCCAATCTGCTAAAGCTGCTGTCGATGCGGCTCGATAAGGAGGGCTATCTCGTCACTGAAGCCAACAGCGCCGAGCAAGCCATCCCGCTCATCGAAGCGGTGCGGCCGGCGCTGGTGATCACCGATATGCAGATGACCGGTATGGACGGCATGGCGTTGTTCGAACGCATCAGCCGTCGCTATCCATCGACGCCCGTCATCATGCTCACCGCGCACGGCAGCATTCCGGCAGCGGTGGATGCCACCAAGCGCGGCATGTTCGGTTATCTCGCCAAACCGTTTGAAGCCCGCACGCTGATGGCTGAGGTCGAGAAGGCGCTGGCCAACGCGTTGCCGGTATTGTCGCTCGCGAGTGAAGGTATCGTGACGCGCTCGCCGCAAATGCAGCAGGTGCTGGCGGATGCGCATCGCATCGCACGCAATGATGCCGCGACACTTATCCTCGGCGAGAGCGGCACTGGCAAGGAATTACTGGCGCGCTGCATTCACGAGTCGAGCGCGCGCGCGCAGGCACCGTTCGTTGCGCTCAACTGCGGCGCGATTCCTGAAAATCTGCTCGAGTCGGAATTGTTCGGCCACAGCAAGGGTTCCTTCACCGGCGCAGTACGTGATTACAAGGGCCTGATCCAGCAGGCAGATGGCGGCACGCTGTTTCTCGATGAAATCGGCGACATGCCGGTGAGCCTGCAAGTCAAGCTATTGCGTGTCTTGCAGGAAAAAACCTTTCGCCCGGTCGGGGGCACGCAGGAAATCAACGTTGACCTGCGGGTGGTCTCGGCGACGCATCGCGACCTCGACCAGGCGATGAAGAACGGGCAATTTCGCGAAGATCTTTTTTATCGTATCAATGTGGTCGAGCTGCGCC
>JAJAYN010000153.1 GCA_026786225.1 Burkholderiales bacterium
ATGACCGACCTCGAATCCCTCCGCGACCAACTTCGTACCTTCGCCGTCGAGCGCGATTGGAACCAGTTCCACTCGCCCAAGAATCTCGCCGCCGCCCTCGCCGTGGAGGCGGCTGAATTGCTCGAACATTTTCAGTGGCTCACCGAAGCCCAGAGCCAGCAACTGCCGCCGGAAGCGCTCAATGCAGTGCGCGCCGAAGTGGCCGACGTGCTGCTCTACCTGATCCGCATCAGCGACAAACTTGGCATCGATCTCATCGAAGCCGCGAACGCGAAGATTAAATTGAATGCGGAGAAATACCCGGTAGAAAAGGCGCGGGGGAGTAGCAAGAAATACACGGCGTTGTAGCATCGGGACAAGATAATGGTGCAAACTTAAGACGCCCAATCTGTCATAGCCCCATGTCCGTAGAAATTCACATCCGACGCCTTCACCGGTACGACGATCTCAGCGCAGCCCTTGCCGGGTTGCCGGACACGCTCAACATCGACGCCGCCTTTATTATTTCCGAGATCGGCAGCTTGATGCCCGCCGTGCTGCGTTTCGTCGGTGCAAAGACTGGCACGGTGGTGCACAGCGATACAGAAATTCTTTCGCTCTCGGGCGCACTCGCGCGCAACGAGAGCGGCGGCTCGCATATACGCATGGCGGTGTACGATCAAAATGACGCGGTGTTTGGTGGACACTTGATGGTCTGGTCGATGGTGCGAGCCACGGCGGAAATTGTGATTGGTAGCGCGCCCTAATGGTCATTCGCGAGGCAACTCGACGACGCGACCGGGTTCGGCGAGTTAGTGGCGACCCCTAAGCCACCGAAGCAAGGTTGGCGGACGTCGATATGCCCCTGCTTTTAACCATCACCGAATCCATTGGCTGGCTGGCCTTTATCTACATGGGCGCGGCGGGCGTGTATGAATTGCTTGGCGGGCGAAAGGTGCGCGCGACGGCATTCCTCGCCGGGGCGTTTGGCTGGATTGTCGTTACGTTTGTGGTGATGTGGCTGGCGCGGCCTGGTGGCGTACTGGTGGGACTGTTGCTCGCCTACTTCGCGGCCACGGGTTGGTTGGCGTACAAGGTTTTCCGCTTGCTGGGTAAGCCCGATATGGATATTCGCTAGTTCTCCTTTTGCGCGCCGTCACCAGCAATATTGGCTGTCGTATCATGCAGCCATCATGATGCCCAAGCCCTCATTCCTGCTGCCAACGTACGATACGCCCCTGGGCCATCGTCTGCGCAGCTTGTGGTCGCTCGATCCTTCCATTCATTTTCTCAACCACGGCTCGTACGGTGCGACACCGCGTTTTGTGCAGGCGGCGCAGTTGCGCTGGCGCGAAGAGCTCGAGAATGAACCGGTGCGTTTCATCGGCGATATCCTGCCCGATGCTTTGCGTGTGGCAGGTGCGCGTCTGGCGCGATTTGTGGGCACGTCGCCGCCGCGATTGGCCCTGGTCGAGAACGCTACTGCCGGTGTCACTGCGGTGCTGCGCTCCATTCGCTGGAACGCCGGCGACCGCATCGTGCTCGCCAATCACGCTTATCCGGCGGTGAAGAATACCGCGCGTTATCTTGCCGAACGCTATGGCTTGCACGTGATCGAAGCGCAAGTGCCGTGGCCACTCACCAGCGCGGAGGCACTCGTCGAGGCGTACACCGCAGCTATCGAGGGCGGCGCGCGCATTGCGATCATCGATCACATTTTTTCACCGCTGGCTGTAGTCACGCCGCTGGGCGCTATCGTCCGGCTGTGTCGCGAGCGCGGCGTGCAGGTGCTGGTCGATGGTGCGCACGCGCCGGGGATGTTGCGCCTGTCGCTCGATGCGCTGGGCGATATGGGGGTCGATTGGTACGTCGGCAATTGCCACAAATGGCTGTGCGCGCCCAAGGGTTGCGGCTTTATCGTCGCCACACCGGAAGGCCAGCGCGATCTGCATCCGGCGGTCATTTCCAATTTCTACGGCGAAGGTTTCGAAAAAGAATTCGCCTGGACAGGTACCATCGATCCCAGCGCGCGGTTAGCGATTACGGCTGCGCTGGAATTTATCGAGGCAATTGGGTTGGAGCGCTATCACACGGCGCTCCGTGCACAAGCGCGTGAGGCTTCTGCCATGCTTGCCAACGCATGGGGCGTGGTACCGGGCGCACCGGCCGAAATGTTCGCGGCGATGGTGACACTGCCGCTGCCGGTGAATGAGCCCGGCAGCAAAGAGGCCGTCGCACGGTGGCGGCTGAAATTGCTGCAGGAACACAACATCGAAGTCCCTGTCCACGCGATCAATGGACGGTTGTGGGTGCGCATCTCAGCGCAGGTGTACAACGAGCTTTCTGATTACGAGGCGTTGGCGCAGGTGTTCGCCTAGTTCCGCATTGAACTCAGCTGCGCGCGCCGAAGACATATTTGTCTGTTGCTTTGTCGTCTTCCGCAGGTTCGGCTTCTGGCACTTGTGCTGGCGCGCTCTTTAGCCGGGGCAACAAGCCAAGTTTGCCCTTCAGGTTCAGCACCATCAGAATCAATTCCTCGCTAATGGAATCCTCCTTTAGCTAGGCGCCCGCCATCATCTTGGCTACGGCATCCGCGCGATCATGCGCGTCGAGCCGCATAAATAATTGTTTGATATGGTAATTAACCGTGTTCCCGCTGACGTTCAATGCTTCCGCGATCTGCTGGTTGCTGCGCCCCTGTGCGAGCAGCAACGCTACCTCCCGCTGCTGCGGCGAAATGTCGAATCCGCCCATCGCTTCAGCGAGTTTCAAAATCATCGGCTGCTGCCGGCGCACATGAATCGCTGCGCGTGAAGCGGGTGCGGCACCATCGCCGTCAAGCGCATAGGCGCTGAGCATAAAGCGTCCCCACTGCCCATCGATGGCCAGACGGGGCGCGGCGGCGGCTACGCCGAGGATCGCTTTTTGCAGCAGCACCAGCAGTTGTTGCACCGCGCCCTGTGCGGCTTCACCAACGACCAGCGGTGGTGACGCAGGATTGAATTCACGCTTCAGGGCCATTGATAAAAGGTTCAGCGATTTAGCCGCAGCCTCCACAATCTGCCCATGAAAATCGACCACCACCATGCCCTCTGAATCGGCATCGACGAACTCGACATTCGCGGTGACCGCTTTGGGCCGGTTGACTGCGTGCGCAACGTAATGCGCGATATCCTTTATCGCGCTGCGGTCTTCCGCACTGAAAGCCGGCGATTGGCGCGGCCGATAAAGCGATAGCTGGCCCAGTGCGTGCCCCTGGTCGCGGATCACGGCGTACATCACGTGGTGTGCATCGAGGTGACGCAGTATCTCGTTGTAGTAAGCCGTCCTCGTCAGCTCCGGTGACGCTGTCGAGGATGTCACCTGATCAGCGGCGCGCGCGCGCTTGATGAATGCCTGGCGAAATGGGTGCTCACCACCATCGTAGTGACGTTCAAAGTAAATGCGCATCAAGCCGGGCGACAGCATGCGGTCGGCGTAGAGGTTGGTCATTTCACCGCGCGCATCCACCCAGAAAAATCCCGCCGAATCAGCCGAGGCGTATTCGCGAATCGCGCGCAGTAGTGTAGGCATCAGTGCCTGCCCGCTGATGCCGATACAGCAGAGTTGGCGGATGTGCGCGAGCTGGGTAGTGCGCTTCATGTCATCGTGTTGCAGTTTGCCGAGTGGCAACCAGCCGGTACGCGCGCTGCGTCGCTGTGAGGCCACGCAGCGTAATATCGCCGAGTGGTTCAGTCGCGTATGTAGCGTCTATTTCGGCATGCACACGTTGCGAAACGTAAATCTCGCCGCCCGGCGCTTCCGCGCACAAACGCGCAGCGAGATTGGTCACCGTGCCGATCGCACCATAGTCGATGCGCTGCTCAAAGCCGATTGCGCCCAGCGTGGCGACACCGAGCGCCACACCGATACCGGCGTCGAGCGCAAAGCCTTTTGCTTGCCACTGCGTCGACAATTCCCCGACCGCCCTGCACATCGCCACTGCCATGTCGACTGCCCGCTTGGCAGGATCGGCAATGGTCACCGGATCGTTGAAGAACACCATCATGCCGTCACCGGTAAAGCGCTCCAGCGTGCCGCCGTACTGGTCGACCAGATGCCCCATGGCCGCGTGGAATTCGCGCAGTGCCTGCATCACCACTTCAGGCGCGGTTGCCTCGGCGAAAGTGGTGAAGCCGCGTAAATCAATAAACACCACCGCAATCTCGCGACGGTGCGAAATCAGCGGGTCTTCAGCCCCGCCGGCGACGATCAAATCGGCCAGCTGCGGTGAAAGAAAGCGCTTGAGGCGCATCAATTTTTCGCTGCGCAGTACTTCATCAGCGACCCGTTTTTCCAGCGACACGTTCCACGCGGCGAGTTCTTGTGCTTGCGCCTCGACCTGATCATAAAGGTGCTTTACGCGCAGCAGCGAGCGAACCCGCGCGAGCAACTCCGGCGGGTGGATCGGCTTGGACAGAAAATCGTCCGCACCCGCATCCAGACCCTTCACTCTTTCCTGATTCGGGTCCAGCGCGGTCACCATTACGATTGGCAACATGCGGTGTTGCGGGTCCAGGCGAAGCGTGCGGCAAACTTCAAAGCCATCCATCCCGGGCATGATGACGTCGAGCAAGATCAGGTCGGGGGCCTCGTCAGTCACAGCGACAAGGCAGGACGCGCCATCGTTTGCGGCGCGCAGTGTATAGCCGTGCACAGTGAGGAGATCGACAAGCAAACGCCGGTTTCCCTCATGGTCATCAACGACGAGAATGTTTCCGGTGCCTCGTGCGCTGGCGGGTATTGCTATGGTCATCAACGCGCCCCTCCCAGGGCCGATGCGTAATCCTCATTGATTACGCAATTCGATGCTGCGACTATCCCACATTCTTCTTTGTTAGGGTATGCCGTCGGTGGCACGCGAGCAAAAATGTGTGGCGCAAGCTAGCCGCGCAAAATTCCAATCATGACGCCGGCACCAAGGCGCGGATGGTATCGAGAAACGCTTTCAGGTTTAGTGGCTTAGGCTCAAACCCATTGAAACCCGCGGCGTGAATTTTTTCCCGTACATTGCCCATGACCGAGGCCGTTACCGCAATAACAGGTGTCGCCGCAATATCAGCATCGCCGCGAATTTCACGAATGGCATCAAGCCCGGAGATGCCAGGTAAATGAATGTCCATCAGAACCAGTTGGGGATGACGCTGGCGAATGAGCTCAAGGCCAGTTTCCCCACGATCCGTCTCGATCACCTCATAGCCCTGGTGTTCAAGCACATCTTTCATCAGCCGGCGGCTCTTCTCATCGTCTTCGACAATCAAGATCAAGGGTTTCTCCATATGCGTAAAAGTTGCTTTCCCGCTCCCAGTTACGGGAGAAGGCTGGGGTGAGGCCGATCCGATTCACCACGCGTAGCGATCAAAGGCATCATATCAACGACTTCTAATCGATGATCCGGCAACGTAAACGTAAACGCTGCACCCTTGCCGGGTTCGCTCGCCACCCAAATCTGGCCGCCATGTAACTCCACAAATCGCTTTGCCAGCGGGAGGCCCAAACCCGTTCCCTCCAGCTTGGCACTGCCACTGGATTTTAATTGCCGAAACGCCTCGAAGATCGCCGTTTGATCCTCGAGCGCGATACCCATTCCGGAGTCTTTAACCGTTATCATGACGCCACTTGTATCACGGCGTACCAACACTTCAACCCACCCGTTCGGGTAGGAAAATTTCACCGCATTGATTAGCAAATTGATCAGGATCTGTTTGAATTTGCGCTGATCGGCTACGATTTCTTCCGCGTCCGGCGCAATGTCCGCCCGCAAATGCAATTGATGCCGCAACGCCCGCTCACGTACGAGCACCATGGCGTTGTCGATCGCCATCGGTACGCTGAATGCCGTCAAATCCAGATCCATGTGTCCTGCCTCGATCTTCGATAGATCAAGGATGTCGTTGATCAGCGAAAGCAAATGCTGGCCGGATTCGTTGATGTCCTTCACGTACTCCAACTGTTTCGGATTGAGTTCGCCGAAATATTGCTCTTTCAACACATCCGAAAAGCCGATGACCGCATTCAAGGGTGTGCGCAGTTCGTGTGACATATTGGCGAGGAACTCGGATTTGTGGCGGTTGGCGAGTTCCAGCTGGGCGGTCTTTTCGGAGACTTTTACCTCAAGTGACTTTGAGTAGTCGTGTAACTGCGATGCGAGTGACATTACCGAGCGATCCAATCCGCCCAAGCGCCTAATCGTCGAGGGAGTTGCCTGCTCGGAAAAATCTCCCATGCTGAACCGCTCGGCGATCCGATTCAAATCTTTGATTGGTCGCGCCATACGTCGAGCAAACCAGAGTGCGATAAGGAAGCCAACGCTTAGGCTCACACCGGTTAGGACCACGCCGAGGAGCAACGTTTTTCTGGCCGGCGCAAGAATTGCGGCAGACGGTTCGGAAACCAACATGACCCATCCGGTTTTGGGTTCTCTGAAATGACTGATAAAAAATTCATCCGGGTTACGCGTTGAAAATCGCGTCAAGACCGCGGCATTACCAGTATCGGGCCGATCGGACCCTTTTAGTGTTTCCATCACTTGTTCTATGCGTTCCGTAGTCGGTCGATCTGGCAGTGAGTGCGAGACAAGATGCCATCCCCGGTCAAAAACAAAAATTTCCTGGCCATCCCGCAACTCGCTATTTCGCAAGTATTCGCCGAGAACGCGCGTATCGACCGAGGCGAGCACGGCGCCTGGCGACGATGACCTGGTGGGCACCCACATCGGTACACGTGGAATGCCATCAACGCTTTCAACAATATCATCGAGCTTGTACGGTGAAGCTGCTACACGCTGCCGTCTCGGGATAAACGGTTCATCGTCGGCTGCACGCACTACCTTCGTCGATACTGCGCCGTCAGCGCCATACCACGCTAGAGCCCGAATCGCGGGCTCGATTTTGAGAATGCGCGTAAAGTCTTCAGCGCGCGCACCTTCGCCAAACAGCGCATTGTCAAAGGGGATATTTGCCGATTCGCCGACGAGGCGCCCGATGGCGTCAAGTCGCGCCGTGATGTTATTGGTAACACGAGCTAGCTCCGCCCGTTGCAATTCCCCGGCCGCATCGGTAGATGCGCGTTGCGAAATCAATCCGGCGATTACGGCAAACAACAACAAACTAACTGCCAGCAATACAAATGTAGCCAGAAAATATTGACGCTCAAGAGAAGCTACGTGATCGCCGGGCATGTGTCCTGCCAATACCACTCCAGAAAATTTCGCCACAATGACTCTTCAATGAACGTGCTCGCGCTGTCAGCATCTTTATGATAAAGCATTCGGTTGTAGCCATAGGTCTCTCTGGCGGCCGTGCACGAATCGGGGAAGAATATTGTCAGCCCGCCTATTTCTGGATGGCCAACGTACGAGGGGCCAACGCAGGCTTTCTTGATGACGCTCGCCTGCACCTGGGCTAATACATACCTGACAAATGACTCGTTCTTGTCAAGTATCGAAAGACGCAAGAAATACTCATGGATATCGACAGTAGTGGCGTAGGTCTTTCCAAACAGGAGCGCATCCTTGCGCGCTTTCGTGCGATGGACGCGCTCGGAGGGCGATTGCAGAAGCACATGTCGGCAAAAATCGTCGAGGGCTAATTTAACGGACTTCATTTTCGAGGTGTCGATCAGCGATATGGCCCGGGATATACCATATGGCGTCGCCGATTTCACGTTTTCGATGAGCGCTTTGCCTAACTCCACACTAACCTTGCCGGCCGCTGAAGCAAGCCAATCCGGGATAGACCATTCGTCTTCGTCAAGATAGTCAATACTGGCAACGACAGCATCTGCGGCATCTCTTAGGTCATAGCAAACCTCAAGATTTGCCATCAAGCAGCTATTGAATGCGATCAAGCCAACTTTGTGGCCAGTGAACGCCTTACGCATTTCGCGCGGCTGAATGTGACTATCATCGAGACGATGCGCGATGATTTCCAGGAAATGCGATTCCGTCCACAGGGATATCCGCTTTGAGGCCTCAGCGCGTAAAAATGTGAATTCTTCCCCGCGAAGGCGGAAGGGCATGTTCATCACCGCCCCGCGCCAACCGCCTCCGTGACCCCAAAACACCACCGTATCGTCTTTCCCAAGTTCCCCACCTTTGGCCGAAACACTTAGAAACTCTGCCAACGCCGTGACGCTGCCCATTTCGTTACTCCAGTTTTCACCGGGCGGCGGCGTTAGTTCCGACAAAGCAGACAGGTCAGTGATATTTGCCAACGAAAAGCGAACAAAAGGCGTATGCGTTTCCCCAATGGGAGGAAAATTATTATTTTCCCACCGGCGAATTGTTCGTTTATGAAACGCGACTTGGCAATACACGTCATATTTCGCGCCGACGGCTGCGCGCTGCGCAATCAGTGGTGTCAATACCTCCCTGCAAAGCCACCCAGATGTCGTGGGGTCGGCGGTAGCCTTCGCGTAAATAAGGATTCTTGGCTTTGGCATTTTTTTGTCCTCGGGCAAGCGGGAGCTAGCGCGATGTAGAGATAAATTCGATTTTGGTCAAGTCGGGTCCGCAAGCATTCGTGGCGATGATCAGCACAGCGCTCATTCGCGAAGTGAAATACCAGCCGGCCTTGCTGTCTAACCAGCCCCTTGCCGCGTCCAAAGAGAGAAACGAGTGCCCGCCGATGCGGTCGGTCACAAACTCGCCCTTAACCTGCAAAATGCCGCGCTCAAAATCGCCGACGGCAATAGGTTTGCCGTCAGGGCCGGTAAGTGGGCCATCTTTACCAGCCAATGGCCCATCTTTTCCAGCGAGAGGACCGTCCTTACCGAGAGGACCATCTTTTCCTGTGTCCACTTCTGCCTGAGCACCAATATTCGTGTCAATACCAGCAGGCATATATGCAGGATGCTTTTCTTTACCGATCCCAATCACCAAAAACATTACACAATCACTCATGTGGATCTCCTGGAATTATGAAATAGGGGATACTGCGATTAAATCAATTACGCCGTCTTCTGATGCGCCATACAACGAAACTTTCCAGATTTCTCTTGCCGATATTTGCAATGCTATTTTTTGTCGCTGTCGCGAGTGCCGCGCCGCTGAAAATTGCAGTTCTTGATTTTCGCTCTCCCGTCAATAGTGAAAATTTTCGCAAAGACTTGCTCGTCGCGCTGCACCAACACCCGGCGCTTGCCAAAAGGGGAATCGAACTTTCGCTCGAAACCATCGCAGCTGAAGACGCGCCAGCAGATGATGTTCTGGCGCGTTTGTTCGCAAAAAAACCCGATATCCTCTACGCCACGACGACCAGCTTCGCCGCGGCGGCGCGGCGGATCAATGCGAACGTGCCAATTGTATTTAGCGGAACGCATGACCCGGTTACGGAAGGCCTGGTTGAATCTCCGCATAGGCCAGGCCGCAACATGACCGGCTTTAGTCTTTTTTCCAATTCTGATGTCAAGCGGATTGAGATCTTGAAGCGCGCCTTGCCGCGAGCCAAGCGCGTGGCAGTTCTAAAAATTGGCGAAGAAAGTGGCGCAAACCGCATAGTGCAGCACAATATTTTCGGCGCAAATATAGATGTATTGGTCGTCAATATTCGTTCAGGCCCAAGCATACAGGTCGTGTGCGCACAACTCGCGGCGGCCAGGATCGAGCTACTGGATCTCCAAAGCAGCGCATGGCTACGCGATAACCATGTGCCATTAATTGCCTGCCTCAACAAGTTGAAAATCGCTTCCATGTTTAAGCACCACGGTTACGTTGAATTAGGGGGGCTCATGAGTTACGGAACTGGAGACCCTGATTTTCCCAATAAAGCAGCAAAGCTCATCGCTAGAATTTTCAGTGGCGAAAACGCAGGCGACATTCCTGTTGAATACCCGACTGAATTTACCCTCGCCCTCAATTTACAAACGGCCAAGCAGTTTTCCCCCGACATTTCACCGGCTTTTTTGAAGCAGGTGAACAAATTTTATGAGCCGTAGCACGCCCTCATTTCAGACTAACGGTGTGGCGCCACTTCTAGTCCCCGCAGACAAGATCCATAGCGTCTGATGTTCCTGCACCGCCGAACTTGTGTAAATATACACATTGCTACATTCATTTAAACCTACTTGAGCAGGTAGGAGAGGCTACTATTTGTCGCTCCACGAGGATAACTTAGTTGGCCGACAACACAACAATTCACGACCGCCGCGTTTTGACAAGTTAACGTCAAATTCGAGTTTTAGCACTAACGAAAGCGCATCATGCAAACCCGCAATCTCGGCAAAAGCCCCCTAAAAATTTCAGCGCTCTGCCTTGGCACGATGATGTTTGGCGACCAGACCGCGCTCACCGAGGCGCGCAATATCGTTTCGCACGCGCGGGAACACGGCGTCAACTTCATCGACACCGCCGATGTCTATTCGACTGGTGCGTCCGAGTCCATGGTCGGCGAGTTATTGCGCGGGGACCGTGACAACTGGATTCTCGCCACCAAGATCGGCAACAAGATGTCGGCGCGCTTGAATGAATCGCACTATTCGCGCACCTGGGTGATGCGCGAAGTCGAGGCGAGTTTGGCGAGGCTCAATACCGATTACATCGATATTTATTATCTGCACCGCGATTACAACGGCATGGATCTGGAAGAGCCGTTGCGGGCAATCGATGCGCTCTTGCGCGATGGAAAAATCCGCTACTGGGGCGTTTCCAATTTTCGGGGCTGGCGGATCGCCGAGGTTATGCGCGTCGCCGCGGCACTGAACATGCCTGGCCCCGTTGTCTGCCAGCCGTATTACAACCTGCTCAATCGCATGCCTGAAGTCGAGGTATTGCCGGTCTGCATGCATTACGGCATTGGCGTGGTGCCGTACAGCCCGATTGCACGCGGCGTATTGTCAGGAAAATATGCGCCAGGCGCGAAACCATCGGAGGACACCCGCGCCGGTCGCGGCGACAAGCGCATCCTGCAGACCGAGTTTCGCGAGGAGTCACTGGTGATTGCCCAGTCGCTGCAAAAACACTGCGCAGGCAAAAAAATTTCGCTCGCGCACTTTGCCACCGCCTGGGTATTGGCCAACAAAGCCGTCAGCGCAGTCATCGTCGGGCCGCGCACGCTTTCGCAATGGCAGGATTATTTCGGCGCGCTCGACGTGGCCATCACCAGCGAAGACGAAGAACTTGTCGATTCCATGGTGAGCCCCGGCCATCCATCCACACCGGGTTACACGGATCCGGTTTATCCGCTGGAAAGTGGACGGCCCGGAATCTAGCCGCGCAAAAAATACAAACTGCCCGAAGGGCGCGCCTCACCAACCGAAAAGCTGCCAGGAAGCGCGCCAATCCTTGATCTACGTTTTTATTTCACGCTGACTTCAAATCCGCCGCCTCTATCGGCAATTTGCGTACCCGTTTCCCGGTCGCTGCAAACACGGCGTTGGCCACGCTTGGCCCGCAGGTGGCGACAACCGGTTCGCCGATACCTCCCGGCTTTTCCAGCGAAGACACCATAAACACGTCAACGACCGGCATCTGATTCATGCGCATCACCGGGTAATCATGAAAGTTGCTTTGTTCGACCCGGCCGTCCTTGAACGTGATCCGGGAAAGCAATACGGCTGACATCCCATAGGCAACGCTGGACTCTACCTGCGCTTTGACGATATCCGGATTGACCATCGTGCCGCAGTCCACCGCGCACGTCACCTTGTGTACGCGTATTTCGCCCTTGTCGATGGAAATTTCCGCAATCTGTGCGACGTACGTACCATAACCTTCCATCAGCGCAACACCCTGGAAGCGACCTGCGGGTGCTTTGCCCCATCCGGCTTTCGTCGCCGCGATATTCATGACGCTGCGAAACCGCGCTGAACCCTCGCCGTTGAGCATCGCCATCCGGTAGGCGACCGGATCTTTGCCGGCCGCCGCTGCCAGCTCATCGATAAAGCTCTCGTTGGCAAAGCAATTCAATGCGTGCGATACCGAGCGCCAATAGCCGACGCGCACCCCAGCGTCGTGGATCGCCATTTCCACAGCGGTGTTGGGGATGTCGTAGGGCAACACCGATGCTTCGGTCATGAATGGGTCGATGCCGTCTTTCACGACAGGCGGAAATAATCTCGCCGTCACCGAGGGCGAGGTGAGCCGGAACTTCATCGCGACCGGTTTACCACTCGCGTCCAATCCGGCTTCGAGCGTGTTCAGACTGACGGGGCGATAGAAATCGTGTGTCATATCGTCTTCGCGCGTCCAGATCAGCTTCACAGGTTTGCCAACCGCTTTGGAAATCTGCACGGCCTGCACGATGAAATCGACATCGATGCGCCGTCCAAATCCGCCGCCCAGGAAAGTGGTGTGCACTGTTACTTTTTCTTTCGGCAGGCCCGTGATCTGCATGGCCACACCTTCGGCCAATTGCGGAAACTGCGTGGGGCCGTAAATATCGCATCCATCCTTGCGTACGTCGGCCGTAAAGTTCATCGGCTCCATTGTCGCGTGGGCGAGGAAGGGCAGCTCATAACTTGCAGTCATTTTCCGCGCAGCGCCTGCCAGGGCTTTGTCGACATCGCCGGTTTTCTTCAGCATCGCTGCCGGCTTTGCCAACGCATCCTTAAGCCCTTGTGAAATACCGGCCGACGAAAGTGAAGCGCCCTTGCCAAAGTCCCAGTTGATGTTGAGTGCGTCGCGGGCGGTCTTTGCCTGCCAGAACGATTTGGCTACCACCGCCACGCCGTCGTCGATTTTCACCACAGCGATCACGCCGGGCATGGTTTTGGCTTTTGTGTCGTCCACGCTGAGCGGTTTGCCACCCAGCACCGGGCATTGCGCCAGTGAGGCGATCAGCATGCCCGGCAGTTGAACGTCGATGCCATATTCAGCCTTGCCGGTTACTTTGGCTGGCGTGTCGAGGCGTTTGACGGGTCTGCCGATAATTTTCCAGGCCTTTGCGTCTTTGAGAACGACGTCCTTCGGCACCGGCAACTGCGCCGCTTTCGGCGCCAACTGGCCATAGAATAATTTCTTGCCACCTTTGCTGAATATCACGCCGTTATCGGCGCGACAATCGGACTCGGGAATTTTCCATTCCTGTGCCGCGGCGGAAATCAGCATCATGCGCGCCTGCGCGCCGGCCTTGCGCAGGCCGTCGAAGGCATCGCGCACGCTGGTCGAACCACCGGTGAGTTGCCCGCCGAGCAGGGCGTTGATGTAGATCGGGTCGGCTCCCGCCATTTCGATCTTGACGCGACGCAAATCGACTTCGAGTTCTTCGGCGACCAGCATCGGCATCGACGTATAAGTGCCCTGGCCCATTTCGGCGCGGTGACAAATGATAGTGACGGTATTGTCGCTGCCTACCCGGACCCAGCCATTTATCGGCGTCACGGTTGCGGCAGTCTTGCCTGCCGAAGGAATGCTGAAACCCACCATCAACGCGCCAGACAACGCGGCAGAGGTTTTCAGAAAATCGCGACGGCTGCTGTTTTTGAGGGTGCGCATGTTCATGCCTCCTTTTTCCCGGACATCTGTGCAGCCGCTTTGTGGATCGCAGCGCGCATGCGCTGATAAGTACCACAGCGACAAATATTGCCGCTCATGGCTTCATCGATGTCGGCGTCGGATGGATTCTTGTTCTTGTCCAAAAGCGCGACCGCCGACATGATCTGGCCCGATTGGCAGTAGCCGCACTGCGGTACATCGAGTTCGATCCAGGCTTTTTGCACCGGGTGCAGGCCGCGCGCGGCGATGCCTTCGATGGTGGTGATTTTCTTGCCCTCGCACGCCGAGAGCGGCGTCGAGCAGGAACGTGCGGGTTCGCCATTGATGTGCACGGTGCAGGCACCGCATAGCGCCAGACCGCAGCCGAATTTGGTGCCATTCATTTTCAGGTCGTCGCGCAGCGCCCACAGCAGCGGCGTATCCGGGCTCGCGTTTATGTTGACGGCTTTGCCGTTGACAGTCAGTTTTGCCACGATTATTTCCCCTCGGTTGGTTGAGCTTTACCAGCGGGAAAATGTACGCCTAAGCGGTGGGAATGTAATGCTGTGGCGCACAAAAAAATCAGGACAAATATTCAAACACCAGCACCCGCAGGCTTCTTCAGCCTATTTCTGTCTGCAAGGCGCACTGGCGCTGGGGTTTGGGAGAAAATCTCGCTGCGACGATCAACCCATGAGCAAGCGCGGTAGCCACATCGAAAACGCGGGAACGTAGGTGACCAACAACAGTGCTGCCACCAATGCTGCATAAAAAGGCAGGATGGTGCGCATCACTTCGCCCACCGAGATGCCGCCAATGGCGCAGCCGATAAACTGCGTCGTGCCCACCGGGGGCGTGTTCAATCCCAACGCGCAATTGATCAGCATCACCATGCCGAATTGCACCGGGTCCATGCCGTACTGCATGGCAATTGGTAAAAAAATCGGTGTGCAGATCAGGATGGTGCTCGCCATGTCCATGAAGGTGCCAAGCAGGAACAAGATGAGATTGATGAGGAAAAAGATCATCCAAGGATTGGTCGAAACGGACGAGAGCATGGCACCGGTGAGATCGGCCACCTGATACAGCGCCATCAGATATTGGAACATCGTCGATACGCCGATCAGCAGCAGCACCACGCCGGTTGTCTTGACCGCCCTGGCCGCTGCGACCATGAATTTCTTCCATGTCATCGTCCGGTAGATGAAGAACGTCAGGATGATCGAGTACACCACCGCGACGGCCGCTGATTCGGTGGCCGTGAACACGCCCGAGAGAATGCCCGCCAGGATAATCACAATGATGAGCAAGCCGGGGGCGGCGGCGGCAAGCGATAGCCCAACCGCACTCCAGCCCGGGAAAATGCCTGCAGGGTAGCCGCGGTGAACGGCCACGGCGTACGCCGCCACCAACATGCAGATGGTCAGCACGATGGCCGGTACCACACCGGCCGCAATCAATGCACCGATGGAAACCTTGCCGCCTGCCGCCAGCGAATAGATGATCATGTTGTGGCTGGTCGGCATCAGTGCCCCCACCAGCGAGGCATGCGTGGTGACGTTTACCGCATAGTCGGCGTGGTAGCCCTCTTTCTTCATCATCGGGATCATGACCGAACCCATCGCCGATACGTCCGCCACGGGTGAACCTGATACGCCACCAAACAGCGTGCAGGCGACAACGTTGGACATGCCCAGCCCACCGCGGATGTGACCCACCAGGTTGCGCGCAAAATTGACGATCTTGTCGGCAATGCCGCCGTGAAGCATCAGTTCGCCGCTGAACACAAAAAACGGAATGGCCAGAAACGAGAAAATATTCATCCCGGACATCATTTGCTGGAACAGCACCGCGACCGGCAGGCCCTCATAAAGAATAGTGCAGATCGCCGACAGCCCAATCGCGAACGCCACTGGTACACCCAGAAGCAAAAATATGAGAAACGAAAGTCCCAGGATGGCTAGTTCCATGCCGGCTCCACTTCCGACCCGTTCACCAACGCGATGAGATGCTCTATCGAAAAAAGGATGATCAGCACACCCGAGATGACCAGCGGCACGTAGCGCACCGCCTCGGAGAGATTGATATTGGCAAGTTTGTAAGGGGCCACGGACACGCCGAGAATCCAGCCGTTGTAGACCATTGCCCCGCCGAAGATGGCAACCAGAACATGGATCACCATTTCAATCTTGGTGCGCGGCCCATCCGGAAGCAGAACCAGCAGCGACTCCATACCGATGTGTCCGGCATCGCGCACGCCTGCTGCGGCGCCGATCAGTGTGACGTAAAGGATTAGCACCAGCGCGAGATTCTCCGCCCAGGTGGGGCTGTCGTTAAGCACATAGCGACCGAACACCTGATAGGCAACGATGGCCACAATCACGAATAGTCCCGCCACGGAAAAATACATGCCGTATCTGGCCATGCATGCATTCATGCGCGTAAAGCGGTTCGGTGGCCGCTTGTGCGCATGGCTGGACGATGTTGTCATTCTTGTCTTTCTTTATGATCGGGAGTGCTGCACGTAAAAATCGAAGGACTTTATTTCGACTCCTGAATGCGCTGCACAAGTTCTTTCAGTTTCGGGGTGTTGGCGAACTTTGCGTAGACAGGTTTCATCGCATCGATGAACTCCTGGCGATTGGATACTGCCGATGTTTGCGTTCCGGATTTCTCGACGAATTTGCGCGACCGAATCTCGCGTTCATCCCAGAGGTTGCGCATATAGGGAACGGAATCCTTGGCGGCTTTATGGATGAGGGCCTGGTCTTCCCTGGAGAGGGTGTCCCAGACTTTCTTGGAGAACACCAACACTTCTGGCGCCAGCGAATGTTCGGTCAAGCTGTAGTACTTCGCCGCTTCGAAGTGCCGCGATGATTCATACGACGGCCAGTTGTTTTCGGCGGCATCAACGATGCCGGTTTTGAGTGCGGTGTAAACCTCGCCGAAAGGCATTGGCGTCGGGTTGGCCCCCAGCGCTTCGATCATGGCGACGAACAGGTCCGACTGCTGCACGCGTACCTTCAGGCCTTTCATATCAGCGAGTGTCTTGATTGGTTTTTTCGCGGTATAGAAAGAGCGCGAGCCGCTGTCGTAAAACGCGAGGCCTACCAAGCCCTGGGCTTCCATCGCCGCGAGAATGTCGTTGCCGACTGGGCCATCGAGCACTTTGCGCATGTGTTCTGTAGAGCGAAATACGAATGGCAGCACCGTGACGATGGTCTCGGGCACCACGCTGTTGAGCACGCCGACGTTGATGCGCATCATATCGAGACCGCCGATCTTCAACTGCTCGATGTTGTCCTTTTCGGTGCCTAAACTACCGGCAGGATAGACGCGCACGCCGAGCCTGCCCTTGGTCTGATCGCTGAGCAGTTTGCCCATTTGTTTCACTGCTGCAACGGTGGGGTAGTCTCCGGGATGTACATCGGCAGATCGAAAATCGCGCGCGCCAGCGCTGCTGGAAAGGACTGCTATGACGAGAGCGCTTCCAACGAGTTGGACAAAATGACGAAGTGCGTAACCAAATTGAATTGACATGCTAATTCTCCTCCAGTGATGAGACATCGTTCTTCAATTGAAGAACCCGGTCTGCTTTATTGATTACCGTGTTCCACTACAAATATCCAAATTCTGCCTCCGCCAGACCCACGATGCCTGGTTGCAGCGCAAATACAGCGCCAGCCAGCGGCTGATCTATCAGATCGGTTTCATTTTGTGGTCGGATTGATGTGACGTACAAGGTGTCGAGGCGTGCGCCGCCAAATGCGCACATGCTCGGCTTCTTGACCGGTAGCGAAATACTTCGGTCGAGCTTCCCTTCGGGTGTGAAGCGCAATAATTGGCCGGCGTCATTTGCACACGTCCAATAACAGCCTTCCACATCGACAGCTGCACCATCCGGCCTGCCCGGGTGCAGGTTCATATCGACGAATACCCGACGATTACTTGGTATACCGGTTGCAATATCGTAATCAAACACCCAGATGAGCCGGGTTTTGGGATGCGAGTCCGATAAATACATGAGGTCTCCCGACGGCGACCAGGCCAAACCATTCTGTGTCAGCAGGCCCGTCTCGATGGGACTGCTCAGACCGCTGGTGGCGGTGTAGCGATACAGGCTGCCTACGGCGTGCGCTGCGGCCATATCCATATGCATCGTACCGGCCCAGAACCGACCCTGCCGGTCGCAGCGTCCGTCGTTGAAGCGCATATTCTGCATCGGTAAAACTGGCGCGGCCAATTGCGTTGCCGCGACGTCGCCAGCGGCCTGCAGTTTTAACGAATAGATGCCGTCTTCCATCCCGGCAATCACTGTCCCGTCATGGCCAAACGCGATACATGCGGCCATGGTGGTCGTGGTCCAGGTGTCGAGGAAACCTGTTTCGATCTGCAGGCGGCATATGCGCTTGCCCGGGATGTCGACCCAATACAACGCGGACTCGACCGCACGCCAGACCGGGCTTTCTCCCACCTTGTAGACGGGCTCTGTTAAGCGCTCGATCTTCACTATTGTTCAGTCGTCAAACGGCCCGGCGCAGACGAAGGCCCCGCCCTGAAAAATGCCGACGGGATTACTTGGGTCCAGCGGTGGATTCGCCGCTTCAACGCGCACGCGTTGCACATCGGAGGTGTCCTTCGGTTTGAAGCCCAAGTGCGCAGCTTTGCGATTGTCCCACCACATCGTTGAATTGTCGGACGCGCCGAAGATCACCGTGTGGCCCGCGTTTGGTGCGAATAGCGCGCAACGAACCAGTTCGACCAAATCGTCGTAACTCAGGTAAGTGGCCAGCATGCGCCGGTCCTTGACGACCGGAAATGAGGAACCGATTCGCAGGCAGACGGTTTCAATGCCATAACGGTCGAAGTAAAACCGCGAGAGGTTTTCGCCAAAACACTTGCTTAGCCCGTAGAGCGTATCTGGCCGCATCGGCGAATCGACATCGATTTTTTCCGACTGCTTGTAAAAGCCAGTCACATGGTTCGAACTGGCAAACACGACGCGTTTGACGCCATGTTTGCGGACGGCCTCATACAAATTGAATACGCCAACGATGTTGGACTGCAGGATCGGTTCAAAGCGATCCTCCAATGAGATGCCGCCGAAATGCGCAACCGCGTCCGAACCGCGCACGAGTTGATCTACTGCGTCTTTGTCGGCGAGATCGCAGGTGACGACTTCCTCCGCGGTATTGGCCGGTCCAACGTCAATCCTGTCCGACACTCTCAATACGTTCGCATATGGCAAAAGCCGTTCGCGAAGCACCTTCCCCAGTCCGCCACCCGCACCGGTCAGCAGCAAGCGTGAGTATTTTTGTTGGTCAATCATGGTTCACCGTTAATTGTCCGGGCGACCGCCGCGCAAACAGAAAAAGATAGGAAAACGTTTTCCGCATTTTGGTTGGCTCAGGTAATGCTTGTCAAGTGGAATCTCGCGCAGCGCCCGCAAACCAAGCCATCTTGTTACTCCCGCTAGACGGACAACTTGCACCTTCTGCCAACCGCAAGACTGGCAATCAATAGTAGAATAAAGGCGCAATCCAGCGTTTGAGGGGAATACTCGCCAGTCTGCAGTCAACAGGATCGCACTTGACGGCAGGCTCATGTCACATCACATTTGCGCGGCTTTCCGCCGGAAAACGTTTACTGATGAAAAACAAGCCCACCATCCGCGATGTTGCCGCCAAGGCCGGTGTTTCAATCGCCACCGTGTCGAAATTCATCAACGCCACGCAGCGTTTCACGGCGCCCGTTGAGCGAAAAATCCAGGCGGCAATTGACGAACTTCAGTATCACTCCAATCCGCTCGCACGCAGCATGATTACCGGCAAGACCGGTTCAGTCGGGGTTGCCATCCTTGACATCTCCAATCCGCATTTCACCAGCATGGTAAAAGGTGCAAACCGTGTCGCGCTCGAGCATGGCTACAACCTGTTGTTTGTTGATACGGAAGAAAATCAGGCGCGCGAGGACGAACTGCTGGGCGCGTTAAGCCGCCGGGTCGATGGATTGATTGTCAGTTCACGCATGCCCGAGGAGCAGATGGATAGAATCCTGGCGTTCGGCAAGCCGGTGGTATTTTCCGGTCGCCCGGCACCCGCTGGCGTGCCGAGCATCGGGATTGACGCTTACGCCGCCGCGTACATGATCGGCGAACTGTTGGTCAAACAGGGGCATCGCAATATCGCATATCTGGGTTTCGCACCAGCGCGTCCGGACATGGAGCGCATGCGCGGATTGAGCGAATGCCTTGAAGCACACGGTCTGTCACTGGCACGGTTCGAGGTGCGCGGCCCGACATTGGTCGAAGGCGAACGCGTTTGCTCCTCCGTGATACTGCGTAAAGACAAGCCTGACGCGGTGGTTTGCTATAACGACATGGTGGCGATCGGCTTCATGGGCGTTGCGAGATCGTTGGGTGTTTCCATTCCTGAAGATATGTCCGTTGTCGGCGTGGATAACATTGCCTTCGGTCGATTTACCAGCCCCGCACTGACGACGGTAGACACCCAGAGCGAGCGTCTGGGCGAGGAGGCGATGCGCTTGCTGATCCGTCAAATCGCGGGCGAGAACCCGCCGGACATCGGCCACATGATGCTGGAGCCGCGCTTGGTGATGCGCGATTCCACCGCAGTGCGAACCCCGGTGCCGTTTCCACAAGCAACGCCGCCAAAGGCGCGTAAGCGCTGACCGCTACGCGGTGCCGTGCACAGTCGGATCGTGAGCGAAAAGATTGGATTATGAACAACCGTCCCTGAGATCAGGGACGCTGGATTTCTGCTGCTGCAACCCGGCTGAGTCTCTCGACACTCAGTCTGGTCCAGCTGCCGGCGTGTTCGCGCGCCACTCGCGAGGTCTTCAGCGCTAACCCGGCATCGGGCATAACGAAAAAGGAGCGGTTCCGCGAAAACCTTTTCCAATAAATTCGATAACACATCTTTTGTTAGGTAACTGTTTCCTTATTGCAGTAAACGTTTTCTTTTACAAAATCTTGCCTGTCGGCGCATGGGCGTCGACGCGAATACAATTGCTAAAAATAAAATTATATACAAGTATATCAAGTACTTAAGTTGATATATTGTTAGAGGCAGCATCTTTGCGACGCTGAAATACTTGAAAATAGTAGATTGACACGCAAGCGCAAATTGGATAAATTAGAAAAACGTTTCCCTTGCGGTTGCAGTCAACACAAGTATTCAGTAGAAATTGCCCCTGAATTTCGCGTCATTGAACGACCCGGGAAACACGAACATTTTTCTTGATCGATACGCTTTCGCTGAGGACCATGCGCTTCTCCCGCACCCTGACTACCTGTTTGACCATTGTCACGCTGCTGCGAGTTGGCGACGCGCTTGCACAGGTGCCCATTGAGGCGGGGCAAATGCAGACGCCGGTCAATCAGTTCGTTAAGCGCGAGCTTTTCCCACAGTTCGAGTACTTTTTCGAAAAACTCGTCACGGAACGAGAGCGCACCCAAATCGACGGCGTGGCCGCATTCAACGGCAAAGACAAGTTTCTGCCCGGCAAGATTGCCGTCGGTCTGAGCCATCTGCTGCTCAACACGCCGCGTGACGATCCGCGATTCGCACGCTTTCTCAAGGGCTATCGCGACATCGCCGACATGACCGTCGGCATGGATAACGATACCTGGGGTGTTTACTACTACTTGCTCGCACTCAACAAATTGAAGCGTGCCGGGTTGCTCGATGAGGCCGTCGATGCCGCCACGCTTGCGACGCTAAAGCAAAAGCTAGATTGGCGCCACTTCGTTACCACGCCCGATTACAAGCTGATTAATCTCCCGACCAACTACTACGGTGTGGCATTCAGCGTCGCGCGCCTGCGCTTCCTGCTGGGTTGGGAAGACGATAGTGGCAGCAAGGCGCTTCTGGCGCGCATGCTCGCCCACTACGAAAAATACTCCGGCAAGTTTGGTTTCTCGGACGAGACCGACGGCGAAGGCCGCTTTGATCGCTACAGCATCCTGTTGATCGCCGAAGTCTGCCAACGCTACGTCGAGACCGGGCTAACGGTGACGCCGGAACTCAAAGCGTTGCTGCGCAAGTCGGCGGACATCGCCTTCAACCTCGGCACGGCCAATGGCGAGGGTTTCACCTTCGGTCGCAGCATTGGCCCCTATGGCGACACGTCGATCATGGAAATTCTTACCGTGGCCGCCCACCTCGGCGTGCTGACGCCTGAAGAAAAGCAATATGCCTACACCTACACCGCACGCATCGTCGAGCGCTATGCGCGCTTCTGGGTTGACCCCAAGATGCGCTCGGTCGACATGTGGGGCAAGGGTCGGCGCACCGACGCGTATCGCGGCAAGCACCGCATCCTCGGCGAAAATTTTTCGCTGCTGCACCAACTGGTCTCGGCTTCTGACGCCTGGGGCCGCGCAGGGTTCGACGACAAACCGCCGAAAAACGACCTGGCAGCCTGGCTCGAACGCACCCAGCCGACGTTCAATATGGTCTGGTTCGCCAAGGGTGAATACGATCGCGCACTCGCCATCTTTCGCGATCGCCAGCATGTATTCAGCCTCCTGATGGTGAACGGCGGCACCGGCCAGCACGCCAACAGCCCGTATTATCCGTTGCCCTTTGCGAGCGACATCATCGCCGGCGTAGCCGACAGTGGCTGGAAGCACGCGCAGCTTCTACCGAAATTCAAACTGGCCGATGGCAGCGAACTGTTGCCCACGGCCTTTCTAAAAAACATCCGCGAAGAGAAATCGGCATCGCAATATCGCGTCGACTATCGACAAGATGAACTGACGCGGCTGGGTGCTGGCGCCCCGGTAAAAGACACGCGCCTCACGGTGGCGACGCGCTACACGCTGGAGCCGGGGATAATCACGCGCACCGATACGTTCACACCGACTGTGCCGGTCGAGGTCGCCGAAGCCAGTCTGGAATTCGCCTCCTTTTCGCGCCAAGGGACGCGCCAAGGGACTGCCGACGGTGGCCGTATTGAATTCAAGCAAGGCGTGGTCACGTCCTTTGAGGTCGAAGGCATCGGCGCATGCATCGCGGAAGCGCTCGCCGACGATCCCGACTATCGCTCAACCACCGCCGCCATGAATACCCGCGTGCGGTGCGCGCGCGGCCCCTTCAC
>JAJAYN010000154.1 GCA_026786225.1 Burkholderiales bacterium
GTGAGCTTCATGGCGCCTGACCAGACATTGGCCATGGGTTTGCTGACGCTCGTCCAAAAATCCATCTCATGCTTGGCGTCTTTGGGCCTCTTTTCCTTGGGGATCGGTTTCGACACGCTGGCTTCGGCGTTGTCTGCGGTCAGGGAGAGCATGACACTGATGAGCGCAATGCCATCGGCATAGCAATGATGAATTCGAGTCAATAGTGCACAACCATTGCCCTGGTAATTCTCAACGAGCTGAAATTGCCAAAGTGGTTTCGTGAAGTCCAGGCCCTCGCTCGCCATGTCGCTCACGTGCGATTCCAAATCTTTTTTGGTCGCCGATTTGCCGTTTTTGCCGGTAAGTTTTACGCGCTTCAGGTGATGCCTGATGTCGAAATTCTCGTCGTTCTCCCACCACGCGCCGGTGGGATCCTGCACCGCCTTTTGTTTGAAACGTGGGTAGGTCAGGAAGCGCTGCTCGATAGTCGATTGAAGTTTCTTGAAATCGAGCTTCTCTTTGAACACCATGATGCCCACGATCATCATCAGATTGGTCGGGTGCTCCATTCGTAGCCAGGCAGTATCGATACCCGACATCCGCTCACGGTTCAGGAGGGAAATACCGGGAATGCGTGAATTGGTGGCCATAGTTGTTTTGCGGCTTTCGCGTATTTTTTGGTTTATTGTGCTTTCGCCCCGGCGATTCAGTCCGAATGCGGCCTTTCAACTGGTACTTTGTCTGCGAAACCGCGCCTGTTTCCTCCTGTGGAAAAATTGCGGCGTTGTTGCGATTCCGTTACAGTTACTTTAGCCTTAGTTTCATCCCATGAAAACCCCCAAGTACGGGTTTATCGGCCCGCCAAATGACCATTATCCGGAGGAAAGTCCCGATGTCTGACTTGCAAAAGAAGTTTGAAAAGGCCACCAAAGATGTGGCCAAGGCCAAAGCCGACCCCGGCAATGACATGAAATTGCGTCTTTATGCGCATTTCAAGCAATCTACAGAAGGCGATGTCGCTGGCGATAAACCCGGCTTTACGGACTTCGTCGGCCGTGCGAAGTACGATGCATGGGCAAAAATAAAGGGCTTGTCCAAGGACGACGCGATGACGGCGTACATCAAGCTGGTGGATCGTGTTCTGAAAGAATAAAAAAAAGCCCGATTCTTGCGAATCGGGCTTCAAGTCGTCCCTGCATCTGAGGAATTCAGGACGAGGAGGAGACTTCCCTACTCAGTGCATGTGTAGGTAAATGTTTCTGGCGTTTATTTGCGAGCGGTCTTTGGGGTCGCTTTGCGGGCAACGGCCTTGACGACTTTTTTCGCTTTTGCGATCGGCTTTTTCGCGGCGACTGTACGCTTGGGCGCAGGCTTCTTGGCGGCAGGCCGTGCGGCACTGCGCTTTTCCTGTGCCAGCAACGCGCGAACAGCTTCTGACAATTCGCCCACCTGGATCGACAACGCTTCTACGTCCTTGGCCGTCAACACACCCAAGCGATTCAGGGAGCTATGCACGCGGCTCTCGAAAACTTGCTCCAGCTTATCGAATTTGCCAGTCGCCATGTCAATCGTTTTTGTAGCTTGATCTTTCGCGGTTTCAATCGTGGCTTCTGCAACGTGTCGGGTACGCTCTTCGATCTTGGCACCTTGGGCAACCAGGGTCTCGAATACTTTTTTGCCTTCGTTCTGCGCCTTGGAGAACGCGCCCAAGCCCGCCAACCAAATTTGCTGGGCCGAATCCATCACCTGCTTGGCACTCGGTTGCTCGCTGAGAGAGGATGCAATTGCACTGATTTTCCCGGCCAGTTCACCTACCGGGCCGGTTGCTGACTTGGTGCTGCCCGTAGCTCTTTTGAATTTTCTTGCCATGATTCTGCTCCTTGGAGTGGTTAATTTTATGTTCCAGGGCAGAGCGGCTGCTTTTGTTTGGTCCCGCTATAAGCCAGTGCCTTTGGATGTGCTGACTTTAAGTCCAATCTTTAGAGTAAACACACTAGACGTCGGGAGTTGCCGACCAGCGTGTAGGCCGGACAAAGCGTGCACAAGCGATAGTTTTTTCGCGTTTCCACCAGTGCGCTAAGATGCGTATGAAAATCAAAAAAAGATTGCCTGTCGCCATCCACGCGGCTTGCGCAACACTACGATAATCCTTGAGGAGACGTATTTGAACACCATCGCCAATGCACCTGCAGGCCTGCTAGCTGGTCGTCCCTGGTTGAGCGCCTACCCCCCGGGTGTACCCGTCGAAATCAATGCCGACGGCTTCGCTTCAATCACCGACGTTTTCCTTCAGTCGTGCGAGAAATTTCGCGCTCTGCCGGCGTTTTCGTGCATGGGCAAGTCGATGACTTACGACGAGCTTGACCAGCAGGCACTTGCGTTTGCGGGTTACTTGCAGAGCGTCGCAAAGCTTGCCAAGGGCGACCGTGTTGCCATCATGATGCCCAACATCCTTCAGTATCCAGTGATCGTGTTTGGCATTCTGCGGGCGGGCTGCGTCGTGGTGAATTGCAATCCGCTCTACACGCCGCGCGAACTCGAGCATCAACTCAAGGATTCCGGCGCCAAGGCCATCGTCATTGTCGAAAATTTTGCCAGTACGCTTGAAGCCGTGATCAGCAAGACTGATATCAAGCAAGTGATCACCACGCAATTGGGTGATCTGCTTGGATACTTCAAAGGGACGCTGGTCAATTACATGGTGAAGCACAAGAAAAAGCTGGTACCTGCGTGGAATTTGCCGGGCTCCATCACCCTGAAATCGGCGTTGTCAGCGGGGAAATCAGCGCCGTTTAACCCGCCAGCAATGGTAAATACGGACCTGGCTTTTTTGCAGTACACCGGGGGCACCACTGGCGTATCCAAAGGTGCCATGCTCACACATAGAAACCTTGTGGCGAATATGGAGCAAGTGGGTGCCTGGACTGCAGGTAACCTGCACAATGGCAGGGAGGTCGTATTTCAACCGTTGCCGCTGTATCACATCTTCGCACTCAGCTCGGCGCTTGTGTTTATGAAAATAGGGTGTGAGACGGTGTTGATCGCGAATCCGCGTGATGTAGATGGTTTCGTAAAAGAGTTGTCATCAAGGCGCTGGAATGTGTTGACGGGCGTGAATACGTTATTCAATTCGTTGCTCAATCACCCGGACTTTGAAAAGATCGATTTCAGCCACATGAAATTGACGCTCGGTGGTGGCATGGCGGTGCAACGCGCCGTTGCCGAGCGCTGGAAAAAAGTAACCGGCAAACCGCTGATTGAGGCATACGGATTGACCGAAACCTCACCAGGTGCATGCATCAATCCGATCACCTTGCAGGATTTCAATGGCTGTATCGGCGTGCCCATCTGTTCGACGATTCTCACCATCCGCGATGATGACGAGAATATTCTCCCGATCGGCCAGCCTGGTGAGATTTGTATTCAGGGCCCGCAGGTGATGTTGGGTTATTGGCAGCGAGATGAGGAGACCGCCAAGGTGACGGCCAAAGACGGCGCGTTCAAGAGTGGTGATATCGGTGTGATGGATGAAAAGGGATTCTTCAAGATTGTTGATCGCAAAAAGGACATGATCCTGGTCTCCGGTTTCAATGTTTACCCCAACGAAATCGAAGACGTGGTCGCGTCGTGTCCGGGTGTGTTGGAGGTTTGCGCCGTCTCGGCACCAGACGAGAAATCGGGCGAGGTCGTGCGGGTGGTCATCGTAAAAAAAGACGCGTCGCTAACCAAAGAAAAGGTGATGGCGCACTGCAAAGCAAATCTCACCGGCTACAAACTTCCGCGGATCATCGAATTCTGGAGCGACCTGCCGAAGACAAACGTAGGCAAAGTGTTGCGCCGTGAGGTGAAGAACACGCCGGTAAAAGTGTGACGTCAGTGCCAGAACCGCTCTAACGGGACCGGTCAACATGAGCACAATCGATGACGCAGTAGCAACGATGAAAAAAAACCTTGCCGAGAAGACCGGCAAGTCATTTACGGCCTGGGTTAACATCGCGCGCAGTCTCGGCACCACGAAGCATAGTGA
>JAJAYN010000155.1 GCA_026786225.1 Burkholderiales bacterium
CATCAAGGTGGCCTGGGTGCTATCGATTGGCCGTACTTTTGGGATACCAGGCTGTCGCGACAGGATTTTCTGGACCGTCTTCAATATGTGCCGCCAGCCAAGGCTTTCCGTGCTGGGTTCGCGTACTCCAATGCTAATTTTGTCATCGCAGGAAAGCTACTGGAGACCGCAACCCAATCGACTTGGGAGTCACTGGTCAAGAAACGGATGCTTTCGCCGCTGGGCATGGCGAACAGCGGCTTCGATGCGCCCGACAACCTCAAGCTTGGGACCGTTGGTACGGACCGATGGTCGCTGGCCGGCCCCAGCCCTTTCCGTATGTGTCGCCGGAGGCAATTCGACCGGCGGGCGGACTGGTGACAACGGCAAGCGATTTCTCGCGACTGATCTCGATGCTGTTGAATGAAGGCAAATGGAACGGCATGGAAGTAGTTCCGCCGTTGGCCATCGAAAAGTTTCTTTCTACTGGTGGTTCCGGCAAACGCGGCGGCTATGGATTGGGCATTGGGTTTACGCGACTTCGCGAGCAGACCGTGTTTGAGCATTTGGGTGCGATTGGAGGATATAGCGCCGCGCTACTGGTGCTGCCGGGCAAGTGGGGCGCGATCGTGCTGACTAACAGGACGGGCAGCCCGTTTCCGGAGGGCTTGGCTTTCGCGCTCCTGGACCGGCATCTCGGCAACGCTGGCGACGACACGCTGTTGAAGTTCGCTGGGTCGCTTGCACCAACAGCAGAAGCACCGAAAAGCAGTGCGCCGCCCGCAAAGGCGTTGACGGATTTCAACGGAACCTATCGCCACCCCGCTTGGGGTGACTTCACCATCGAGGCATCCGAATTGTTGCTGCGTATTCGCATGGGACAGTTCGTCGCTTCGCTTGATTACGTGGGCGCCGAGTCATTCAGCTTTCTGAGCGCCCCCGGCTGGGAAAGATTGAAGATCACGTTTCAGCGTGATGGCGACAAACGCGTGAACGGTTTCGCCATGGAGGATGGCACTAATCCTGCGGCGCAGATATTCACCAAGCTCAAGTTGAAGTGACGCACTAAATTCACAAGCGTGCTGATTTTGAATGAATGGAATTGGGCTAATGCCGTTCACTATTGATACACAATCAAATAGTGTCTGACCTTCATGCCACTCGGTTAAGCAAATAAACATGCGTCGCCCCAGCGGAGGCTGGGGCCGAGTCCGCCGAAACTCATTTCAACAATGCCGATGGAGGCGCGTATAGGGCGAATCCACACGTTCGAATCAGTTAGTGAATCCAGATGGTGGATCGGACTGGGTCCCAGCCGCCGCTGGGACGAGTGCGCTCTTTCGCTTAACCGCGTACCATTCGTGGCTGACCCGAGTGGCACTTGCTTTAGGCGTCTGATCGACAGTTTTTCCGGAGCGATGACAGTAAATGCGCGTCGGGCTGGGGTGGGGGTGTCTTCGCCGTAGGCATCGCCCCCATCCCGACCCCCCGTTGTCGGGAGAAGGAGTCGATTCAATGTGACGCGCTGCATTGAAAGGCCGTCGATAGTCATGTACACGTTTAAGTAAATGGCACTCGTGTCCGGACCTATTCGCGGACCCAGTTAGCCCGGCATGCGAACGCACATTGGTACCGCGCCAACATCGCAAAAACCAAGACGTAGATTGATGGAGCGCCCAGCCGCCGATGACTCCAAAACACCCGTCCGATAGAAAATCTTCATCGGTAATCTTGCGATCCGCTCCACATTCACGGGGCAATCGGTCAAGTCCGTCCACGCGGAAGGCAAAAAGAATGCAAATAAAGCGCTAACCAGCCCCCTATGTACGGTGCCGTACAGATGGCGATGCGCGGGTGCGGGACAATCTGCTGTTCCATTGGTAAACGCCCGGTGTCGCCCTGCTTGTGCGAGCCCGCTATCGCGTCTTGCCGCAGTCATAAGGGAAACGAAACTTGAAAGTTGATCGCAAAGTCGTTGCTGTTCTGGTTGGCGCGGCCCTGCTGGTCGCGCTGGTGGTGACGCTATCGTTCAGGAGTTTCAGTCACATCGAGGATGCGGCGGCGGCACGGACGCATTCGCAGGACGTACTAAACCGAGCCGACGATTTGTTGTCGGCATTGAAAGACGCCGAGACCGGCGGACGCGGTTTTGTGCTGACCGGTGACGAGGCCTTTCTGGAGCCGTACTTTGCGGTTCGCAATCGGGTGGCCGGGCAACTGAAAGAGTTGCGTCAACTGACCCTGTTACCTGCGGCCCAGAAATACCTGGATGCCATCGCTCCACTGGTAGATGCCAGATTGGCGGAACTTAAAAAAATGATCGAGTTTCGCCGAAACGGTGACGTGGCTGCCGCGACCGCGATTGTGAGTAGCGGCGTGGGCCAGCGCCTGATGAATTCGATTCGTGCCGAGATGGGCGGCTTTGTCCGGCTGCAAGAGGACATGAGCGCGCAACGCGACGCAGCGTTTCAATCGACCATGCGTGGCATGTTTATCACGATCGTTGTCGCCAGCGCGTTTACGCTGCTGTTTGCATTGTCGTTCGCCTATTTGATCTACCGGGAATCCCGGCATCGTCTCCAGGAATTGGTTCACCGCGAAACGCAGGATTTGCTCGCGACCCAGGAGAAGCTCAATGAGCAGTTGCACGACGTCAACGCGACCCTGCAGGTAAGCGAGGAACGGCTCGCCGTAACGCTCAATTCTATCGGCGATGCCGTGATCGCAACCGACGCGGAGGGCCGCGTGACGCTGCTGAATCCGCTCGCCATTCTGCTCACCGGCTGGACGCTGGCGGAAGCCACCGGTCGCCCGGTGGAGGAGATCTTTCACATCATCAATGAGGAAACCCGTCAACCAAGCGTCATTCCGGTGAAGGCGGCGCTGGCCCAAGGCACGATACAGGGACTCGCCAATCACACCGTGCTGATTGCACGCAATGGCAGCGAGTGCGCGATCGCCGACAGTTGTGCGCCGATTCGCGAGCGTGACGGCCAGGTGGTGGGCGCTGTGCTGGTGTTCCGCGATGTCACCGACAGCCGGCACCTGGAGCAGGCGCTACAGGAAAAGAACGTCGAGCTGGAAAGCGCCAGGACATTGGCAGACAAAGCCAATCTCGCAAAATCGGATTTCCTTTCCAGCATGAGCCATGAACTGCGCACGCCGCTCAGTGCGATCCTGGGCTTTGCCCAACTCCTGGACGCCGATTCGTCGCCACCGAGTGCCTCCCAGAAGAAAAGCATCGAGCAAATACTCAAAGCCGGTTGGTACCTGCTGGAACTGATTAATGAAATCCTCGATCTCGCCGTGATCGAGTCCGGCAAGCTGTCGCTCTCGATGGAACCGGTATTGTTGGCCGACGTCATACGCGAATGCCAGACCATGATAGAACCGATGGCGCAAAAACGCGGCATTGGCGTGACCTTTCCCAAGTTCGCCGAGCCATACTTTGTCAAAGTTGATCGCACCCGGATAAAACAGGTCCTCATCAATCTTCTCTCCAACGTGATCAAGTACAACCGGGCGGGCGGTAGCGTCAATGTGGAGTGCGTCGTCAGTGGCCCGCAACGCGTGCGCATTAGCGTCAGGGACACCGGCGCGGGATTGTCACCAGAAAAAATGGCACAGCTGTTCCAGCCGTTCAATCGACTCGGCCAGGAAGCGACCACCGAGCAAGGCACAGGCATCGGCCTGGTTATGTGCAAGCGGCTGAGCGAATTGATGGGCAGCGTCATGGGCGTGGAAAGCGATGTCGGCAAAGGCAGTGTGTTCTGGATCGAATTGAACCTGACGGCTGAAACACAATCTCCCGCCAAGGCAGCCGAATCGGCCACTGTCGCTCCTGCGCAAATGCACGCCGGCATGAAGATACATACCCTGCTCTACGTCGAGGATAATCCGGCCAATCTGCTGCTGGTTGAGGCGATTATTGAGCGTCGGCCCGATATCCGTTTGTTAACTGCGCAGGATGGCAATCGCGGTGTTGAACTTGCGCGTGCGTCGTTGCCTGACGTGATCCTGATGGACATCAATTTGCCCGGCATCAGTGGTATCGAGGCACTAGGCATCCTGGCCACCGACCCGACAACTGCGCACATCCCGGTGCTCGCGCTCAGTGCCAATGCCATGCCCCGCGATATCGAGAAGGGGATGGAGGCAGGATTCTTTCGCTATCTCACCAAGCCGATCATGGTCGTCGAACTCCTGGACAGCATCGACGCGGCACTAAAATTCGCGAAGGGCAATCATGATCAGGGTCAGCCCGCGGCTCTTCTCGACAAGACAGGGTAGAACGCCATTTGATGCGGCTTGTCAGCCATTTATGTCCCGCAAAGGCCGCCAATGCTTGCGTTTGATATTCGTCGTATGACACACGATGATTTCGGTAATGCGAACAGCTGTAGCAAATCGGATGAACATCCGGTATCTGTCGTAATGCACTGCCACAACCAGCCGATAGTCGTTGCCCTTGAATTGTCACGCTCCCGTTTTGGGAGCAAGTGGCACCGCAATGTATGTGAACGCGAACGGGATGCGGTTATTGGAAGTTCCCACCTGGAGCAGCGCAGTGTTGAGAACTATTCTGACCTGCGCGGCACCCACAAGCGCACTTCCACGGTATGCGTCTGCCGGTCATCAACGAGGGGAATCACGCTATCGTCTCTGGCAACGCCGTCCACAGTTACCTGTATCGCGGCTGGCGGCGCGCCATCTTCTGCCGGCGTTTGCAACACGCTGATGTGATAGACCGTTTCGCGGTGACGGTATTGCATCTTGAACGACGGCCATTCGGTCGGCAGGCAGGGTGCAAGGTGCAGCTTGTCGACTTCCAGACGCAATCCCAGCAACGACTCCACGATCAGCCGGTACATCCAGCCAGCCGAGCCGGTGTACCAGCTCCAGCCGCCGCGCCCGGTGTGCGG
>JAJAYN010000156.1 GCA_026786225.1 Burkholderiales bacterium
CGCGGTATTCCGGTATTCAACGCGCCTTTTTCAAATACGCGATCCGTCGCCGAATTGGTGATTGCCCAGGCAATCCTCCTGTTACGACGCATCCCGGAAAAAAACGCCAAGGCTCACCGCGGTCAGTGGGACAAGAGCGCACATGGCGCCTACGAGGTGCGCAACAAAATTCTGGGCATCGTTGGCTACGGCAATATCGGGGCGCAAGTAGGCATTCTGGCCGAAAGTTTCGGCATGCGGGTTCGCTATTTCGATGTCGAAAATAAATTGCCGCTCGGAAATGCGAAGCCGATGACGACGCTGGATGCTTTATTGCAGCAATCCGACGTGGTGACATTGCATGTGCCAGGCGGGACAGCGACTGAAAATATCATCGATCAAGAACGGCTGGCGCGTATGAAACCGTCTGCGGTGCTGATCAATGCGTCACGCGGCAATGTGGTACAGATTGGCGCGCTAAACGCGGCGTTGCGACAGAAGAGACTGGCGGGCGCAGCGCTCGATGTTTTTCCGGAAGAACCGGGCAGTGAAAAAGATGAATTTATCTCTCCGCTGCGCGGACTGGATAACGTGATTTTGACGCCGCATATTGGCGGCAGTACCGAGGAAGCGCAAGAAAATATTGGCCGCGAAGTGGCCGACAAGCTGGTGCGTTTCCTGCGTGCCGGAACGACACGGTCGGCCGTCAACTTTCCGGAGATTTCCTATCTGCAAAAAGGCGCGCGGAGCCGGGTACTACATATTCATCGGAACGAGCCAGGAGTCATCGCCCGAATGAACGCGGCATTCGCAGCAAACGGATTGAATATCGTCGCGCAACAACTGCAAACGCGGGGAGAAATAGGTTATGCGATGACCGATGTCGACGCGCCAATTGCAGAAGAATTGATGACGCAGTTGCGCAGCGCGCCTGCGACGATTCGCTGCGATTTTCTTTGATTGTTCGACCCGCTGTTTGCTAGTTACTTTGCGGCCTCAATTCGCCGCGCGTCTGACTTCCAGACAAGCGAACTGCATATCGCCGAGAATCACATGAATACACCAGTTTAGCTTGCTCGAAAGGCCTGCACTCACTCAGTACGGTAGCGCACTGAGCGGCGCGTGCTTTTGGCAGAGAATGCCATGCACAACACCTGAAAGCAGATTTCGTCTGCTAAACGCACCGCATCGGAAGACGCCATGAACTCCCCAGATCGTCAGCACCACCATGCTGGAAACACAGACGGCGATCCACCGTTACAGAAGCCGTTTGTCGATGTGCAGGCAATCGGCACGAACACGCCCGCGACAACGCAGGCAGGTCCGATGCCAATGCCATCGGCTGGCACCGTCTTTACCTGTCCGATGCATCCCGAGATTCGTCGTAACGAACCCGGTTCCTGCCCGAAATGCGGCATGACACTGGAGCCGGTCATGCCGACGCTGGACGATGACGAAAACCCGGAGCTCGCTGACTTCCAGCGTCGCTTCTGGTGGACCCTGCCACTAACGGTGGTGGTCACATTTCTGGCCATGGCGGGACATCGGCTGAGTTTGTTCGAAGGCGCTACGCAAAGCTGGATCGAACTGGTTCTCGCCTCGCCGGTAGTGCTATGGGCCGGCTGGCCGTTCTTTGTCCGCTGCGTGCAGTCGATATGGACACGCAGTCCCAACATGTGGACCTTGATCGGCCTCGGCACGGGTGCGGCCTACGCGTACAGCATTGTGGCCACTGTCGCACCGGATGTTTTCCCGGCCAACTTTGTGACCATGGACCGCGTGCAGGTGTATTTCGAGGCGGCAGCGGTGATCATTTCGTTGACGTTGCTTGGACAAATTCTGGAACTGAAAGCACGTTCGCAGACTTCAGCTGCCATCAAATCGTTGCTCGGTCTGGCACCCAAGACTGCGCGCCGCATTAAAGCGGACGGCGGCGAAGAAGACATCCCGCTCACCCATGTGCATCTCGGCGATCTGCTACGGGTTCGCCCCGGCGAACGGGTACCGGTCGATGGCGTAGTCACCGAAGGCAGCAGCGCAGTCGATGAATCGATGCTTACCGGCGAGCCAATGCCGGTCATGAAAAAGACCGGCGAAAAACTAATCGGCGCGACCATGAATACGACAGGTGCCCTCGTCATGCGCACCGAAAAAGTCGGCGCTGAGACCATGCATTCACAGATCGTGCAGATGGTGGCGCAGGCGCAGCGCTCAAAGGCACCGCTTCAAAGACTTGCCGATACCGTCGCCGGCTATTTTGTGCTGGTCGTCGTGTCCATCGCGGTTGCGACTTTTCTTGTCTGGGGTTTCTTTGGGCCTGAACCGAGCTGGGTGTTTGGGCTGATCAACGCCGTCGCTGTGCTCATCATCGCCTGCCCTTGCGCGCTGGGGCTGGCGACGCCGATGTCGATCATGGTCGCGACCGGCAAGGCAGCGACCAGCGGCATCCTGTTTCGCGACGCGGCGGCTATCGAAAACTTTCGCCGCATCGATACGCTGATCGTCGACAAGACCGGCACGTTGACGGAAGGCAAACCGATATTTGAGCGCGTCATCGCGGCAACGGGCTTCGATGAGGAGGAAGTTCTGCGCCTCGCTGCGAGTCTTGATCAGGGCAGCGAACATCCGCTCGCACAGGCGGTGGTCGCGGCAGCGGTAGCCCGCAAGCTGGCGCTGGAGAAGGCCGAGAGTTTCGAGTCGGGAACGGGTATCGGCGTGCGTGGAAAGGTCGCTGGCAAAACACTTGCACTCGGCAACGCAGCATTGATGGCAGATATGAAC
>JAJAYN010000157.1 GCA_026786225.1 Burkholderiales bacterium
GAATTCGAGCAGATTGTCCTAAAGCGTCGCGGCAATGAGCTGGTACGGCTCGGTCAGGTCGCCACCATTGCAGATGGCTTTGCGGAACTCGCCGGCTTCAGTTTGCGCAACGGACTGCCGAACGTCGGTATCTCCGTGACCCGCTCGCGCGATGCCAGTACTGTCACCGTGTCCAACAAGATTCGCAAGATTGTTGAGGAGATCAACAAGACGATACCAAAAGGCACCAAGCTTGAAGTGACGCAGGACGGCGGCAAGAACGCACAAAGCAGTTTGACGAATGTGATCGAGGCGTTGCTATTTGGCGCAGTGCTGACGATTTTTGTGGTGTACGCGTTTCTCAACTCATGGCGTTCCACGCTCATCACCGCGCTGGCCCTGCCTACATCGGTAATCGCCGCATTCATTGCGGTGTGGGCCTGTGGTTTCACGCTGAACTTCATGACATTGCTGGGGCTTTCGCTGGCGATTGGGGTGTTGATAGACGACGCCATCGTGGTGCGTGAAAACATCGTCCGCCATATGGAAAAGGGCGCAGACCGGCGCACGGCAGCCAGTGCCGGCACCGCCGAAATCGGTCTTGCGGTGACGGCCACCACTTTTTCGATCATCGCGGTGTTTATTCCGGTGGCCTTTATGGGTGGCGGCGCGGGTGAATGGTTCCGTCCGTTTGCATTGACCGTCGCGACCTCGGTGCTCGTCAGCCTGTTTATTTCGTTCACGCTCGACCCAATGTTGTCGGCCTATTGGGGTGACCCGATCGGCTATCGGGATCGGCCCAAAAAAGGCTTGAGTCTGTGGCTGTCGAAATTCAATATCTGGTTCGATCATCAGTCGAATCGTTATGCAAACCTGATCGCGTGGGCACTGCATCACCGCCGTTCCATGGCCGCGATTGCAGGCATCGTGTTCGTCAGTGCGCTGGTGTTGCAAGCCACAGTGGGCGGCTCGAGTTTCCTGCCGAAAGCGGACGGCGACTCGCTCGCGATTGATGTTCGCATTCCATCGAGCGCCAGCCTCGAATACGCACGCTTGAAGGTCGAGAAAGCTGCCGAAATGGCGCGCTCGTTGCCAGAAACGGTGGCAACGAACAGCAGCGTGAATGCCGGTGGTGGTCGTGTATACGTGGACATCGGCAAGAGCACCAAAAGGCAGCGTGCAGGCAGCGAGATTGCGGTCGACCTGCGCAAACTCATGCTGCAGATTGTTGGTGCCGAATACACCGTGCTCGATGACCTGAACATGGGCGCGCGAAAGCCCGTGCAGATATTGTTTTCCGGGCCTGATTCGCGCCGACTGATGGCCATTACCGGCGACTTTATGGAGAAACTTGCCAAGGTACCCGGTGCTGTCGATGTCGGACTTTCGCAGCAGGATCCGAAGGACGAACTGCGGATCGAGCTCAATCGCGGACTGGCGAATTCGCTCGGCATATCGGTTGGTGATACGGCGCAGGCATTGCGCGTTGCGTTTGCCGGTGTCGAGGTGGGGGATTGGGTGGACCCAACCGGCGAATCGCGCGATGTCGCGGTGCGATTGCATCCGGATGATCGCGTCAACGCGGCCAATATCGAGCATCTGCCCATTGCCGTAGCTGGCAGCAATATGATGGTGCCGCTCGACCAAATCGCCACTGTCACCATGGGTAAAGGTCCCGCACAGATCGAACACTCGGATGGCAAGCGGATGATTGCTGTTTCGGCCAACGCGCAGGGACGCTCACCCGGCGAAGTGACGGCGGATGCCATGAAGATCGCCAAACAGATCGATTTCCCGGCAGGGTATGGACTCGAACTCGGCGGCGCCTCGCGCGATCAAAGCGAAGTGTTCACCGAGATGGGCATCGCACTGTTGCTGGGTATTGGACTGATGTACTTCACACTGGTGATTCAGTTCGGCTCCTTCACGGCACCGCTGCCGATCATGCTGTCGTTGCCGCTGAGTCTTATTGGCGTCGTTCTTGCCTTGCTACTCACCAAAAGTACGCTGAATCTGATGAGCTTTATCGGCATCATCATGCTCATGGGCCTGGTCGCCAAAAACGCGATCCTGTTACTCGATTGCGCGCGTAAAGAAGAAGCGCAGGGCGTGAGCCGTGAAGACGCGCTGATGCACGCCGGACGCGTGCGTTTGCGCCCGATTCTGATGACCACTTTCGCGCTGATTGCCGGTATGTTGCCGGTGGCCATCGGCATAGGGGAGGGCGGGGAATTTTACCGGCCGATGGCCATTGCGATCATCGGCGGCACCATTACCTCCACCATTCTCACGTTGCTGGTCGTGCCGACGTTTTACGACAGCATCGAAATCGCGCGCGACAGCGCAATCGCCAAATTCCACGCTCGGCATCTGCGCTGGAATGCCTTCACCGCTTTCGTCGTAACACTGGCAGAGGCGGTACTGACATTGTTATTTGTGCGATATTTTTATCGCCTGCTGAAAAAAATGTATGCATTGGTGACAGGACGCCGCACAAGACGCGCTGGACTGGCCGCAGATGGGGTGGTCACCGTTGCAACATTGAACAGGTAGGACGCCGGGCGGCGTTGCCTCCGACAGGCATCCCGTCTGGCTTAACGGTGAGTGGATTAAGATCAAAGCGCCCGTCCGCCGGCAAGTGCCCAAATTTACAAAAGCAATCGTCCCGTCGTCGTACACCCCGGCAGGGAGCCGATTTTAAACGTCGAGAAAATCAGCGCTGTGCCAGCAACGCTGGTTTTTTATGAACTTTTGTTAACCCGGGCATCCGGTCGTCAATCCCTGCTATTCTTTCTGTGCGGGCTCTTCATAAGAATATGGGCCCTCAGCAGAACCCATCTAAATATCGAAATGACCACTTCATGAACGCCTTGGCAAGGGCCTTTGGCAACGCGCCACCGGATATTCGCGCACACAGCGCGATATTAGGTATTGCGACATATGGGCTGGCGCTCCTGCTGTTGTTACTTGGCTATGCCGTCAAGTTGATTGGGTTCAACGGTGCGCTCGCCAGCGCTGCGCTGATCGTGGTGGTGAATCTGGTGTTTTATATCGCGTTCAAACTCGAGCTTAACAAGCGCGCGACTGATTCCAGCCTGATGCTTGCGCAGACACTGGCCGCGATTACGGTAATCATGTTTATCGCCTATCACTTCGAGCGCGACCGCAGCCTGGCACTGGCCTGGTGCCTGGTGGTGATGCTGTTCGGCGTGTTTCGTTTCAAGCCGCGTGACTTTGTGACGACGACCCTGTTTATGCTGGCCGGGTATGCACTGGTCATCAATTTATTGATGAGCTTCCGGCCACAACAGGTTGATGTACTGATCGAGTGGTACCAGTGGGCTTGGCTGGCTTTGCTGCTGCCCGCGTTTGCCTGGATCGGTTCGCGCATCAGCGCCATGCGCGCGCGCATCCTGCGTGCCAACGAGGAACTGACCAGCGCGCTGGCCACCATTCAGGACATGGCCACACACGATTCACTCACCGGCCTGCCCAATCGTGCTTCATTGAGC
>JAJAYN010000158.1 GCA_026786225.1 Burkholderiales bacterium
AAGCAGATTCATCTGCTTTCCGTGCGCGCGCAACTCGGGCTGCGTGATCGAGGCTACTCCGCTTACTGCGCCACCAAAGGCGCGCTGGTGATGCTGGTAGAACAGCACGCCGTTGAATTGGCGCGAGATAACATCCAGGTGAATGGCATCGCGCCCACTGTCGTCGCAACCGAGATGGCGCGGCACTGGCTGGACAACGAAACAACGCGAAAGCAGATCGTTGAGCGTATTCCGCTTGGTCGCGTGGCGGAGCCGAAAGACGTGGTGGGAGCCGCCGTGTTTTTCGCGTCGCCCGCCTCGGATTTTGTGACCGGGCAGATTCTCTATCTCGATGGCGGGATTACGGCGAGTCAGTAATTCGTAGATCGAATATTGACGGGCATCGTAGGAAGAATGTGTTCGGAAAGGCCCGCCAGTGCTAGAGTTTCATTAAAATTCAAGCCCGCAACTCAGCAATCAGCGCCGTCTGGAATTGCGTGGCAAATGCAGGATCACCGAGTTTTTTATTCGCGACAATAAATACGTCCTCCGCGCGTTGGCCGAGGGTGGTGATGCGTGCGTCCTGCAGGTTAACGTCGAACGCCAGGAACACGCGTGCCATCGATGACAGCAATCCTGGGCGATCCGCGCAACTCACATTGAGTTCGTAACACGCCTTCTGTCGCGCAGGGCTCAGCGATACGGCGGGCTCGAACGCGAAATGCTTGACCTGGCGCGTCACCCGTCCCGAGTGTGGCGCGATATCCGCGACGGGTTCATCCAGCAGCCGTGCCAGGCCGCGCTCAATCGTGCTCGCAACATCCTTGTAGCGTGACGTTGCGCCGGATTTGGGCAGAATCTGGAATGCGTCCAGCGCGTATTGGTGGTTGGTGGTGTAGATTTTGGCGGCGGCGATGTCAAATGCCAGCTTGTCGAAATAGCCGGTGATGCGCGCAAACAGGCCGGGCTGATCTTTTGTCATCACCATCACGGCAAATCCGTCCTGATCGCTTTCGTTGTCTTTGCCGCCGAGTTCAGCCACAGCCCGCACGCGAACAAGCGCCGTTTCTGGCGAGGCGTTGGCATCGAGTACCAATGCATGCCACGCCATTTCACCCGCGTCGAAACGCTGAAAATAGCTGTCCCGGACGTGTGCCCACAGTGGCGGTTTGTCGTGGACACCTTCACTTTGCGCATACTGCGCGAGCGCCTCGGTGCGTTTGTTCTCAATCCAGTGTTCGTTGGTGACAGCATCGCCGCGCAGCAGTTTGCGCGCGGCACGAAACAATTGCTCCAGCAGCTTTGCCTTCCACGCGTTCCACACATGCGGGCTGGTGCCGCGCACGTCGGCAACGGTGAGCAGATAAAGCGCGGTGAGGTGACGTTCGTCTCCCATGCGGTGCGCAAAATGCGCGATGACTTCAGGATCTGACAAATCCTGTTTTTGCGCCGTTGACGACATCTGCAGATGCATTTCCACCAGCCAGGCGACAAGGTCGGTATCGCTCTTTGAAACCGGGAGTCTGTTGCAAAATAGTCTCGCGTCTTTCTGGCCAAGGGCGGAATGATCGCCGCCACGCCCTTTCGCAATGTCGTGAAAAAGTGCGGCCAGATAGAGTACTTCAGGACGCGCGAACTCAGCCGCGAGTTCATGGCAAAACGGAAACTCGTGTGCAAAGCGCGGCAACACCAGACGGCGCAAATTGCGGATCACCATCAGGATGTGCTCGTCCACGGTGTAAACGTGAAAAAGATCGTGTTGCATTTGCCCGGCAATACGGCCAAACGCGGGAATGTAGCGGCCCAGCACGCCATAGCGGCTCATGCGCCGTAGCGTGAACGTCACTTTCTCGCTCTGCAGAATTTTCAGGAAGAGGCGGTTTGTCTCGGGAGCATCGCGAAATTTCTTGTCGATAAGATGTACGGCCCGCCACAAGGCCCGTAATGTTTCCGGCTCAAAAAACTCGGCTTCTTTGACACTCTGCAGCGCGAGAAAGGCACGAAAAATGGCGCGCGGGTCACGTTTAAAAATTCTCGCGTCGCGGGCAGCGATATTGCCATTGACGAGCTCGAATTCCTCGTCGATCTTCTTCACTTGATCTTTACGCCGATGCGAGATGCGTTCAAGTAGCGTGGGCAGCAGGATCGAATTCATCTGCCAGATTGCTTTTGCGGTGAGGTAATAGCGACGCATCAGCACTTCAGAAGGCAGCTTGGTCTTGCTTCCCTTCAGCTTTAGTTCACGGGCGAGTTCGGTTTGATAGTCGAACACGAGCCGGTCTTCGCGGCGCTTGGCGAGATAGTGCAGGCGAATACGAATATCGATCAATACGCGCCGATGACGGCTCACCAGTTTCAACTCATACGGCGTGATCAGTCCCTGCGCCTGAAGTGCGTGCCAGTCGTCTCCCAAATCTGCGGCTTTTGCGAGCCAGAGTACTGTCTGTAAATCGCGCAGACCGCCGGGACTTTCCTTAATATTAGGTTCGAGATTCAGGGCGACGTCGTGATGGCGCGCGTGACGGCGTTTTTGCTCGTCCATTTTTGCGGCAAAGAAGCCGCTGACCGAACGCGATTTCTTGAGTGCGCGCTGAAGCTGCTCGACCAGATCGGCATCGCCCCAGATGCTGCGCATTTCGAGGAGGCCCGTATCGACAGTGACATCCTTTGCCGCTTCTTCTACGCATTCGCTCAGTGTGCGTACGGAAATGCCAGGCTCCAGGCCGACATCCCAAAGCAAACTAACGAACGCCTCGACGCGCGCATCTGCGACTGCCCCATCTGGCAGCAGCACCAAAAGATCCACGTCGGAAGCCGGAAACAGGAACCCGCGACCGTAACCGCCAACGGCTGTGAGGGCGCTATTTTCGGGCAAGCCAATGTCAGTGGCGATACGGCTAACGGCTTGATCGACGATCGCCGCATGGCGGCGCAAATTGCGGTCAGGCAGGGGGCGTTTTTGGTACGCGTCCTTCAATAGAGCGCGTTGCTCCAGAAGCCAGTCACGAACGTGTTTGGCGTAGGCGACGCGGGTGTGAGCGTTGCGCTCCTCGTCTTTGTAAGGGACGTCAGTCGTGGTACCGAGACCCACAATATGTTCTGGCGCGCGAAGTCAAGAAAGGTGGGCCGGCATCGGTGGCGCGCCAGCCGATTGCGTCAGTACCTCAAAACCGTCGTCGGTCACCAGCACCGTATGCTCCCATTGCGCTGACAAACTGTGATCCGCAGTCACGACGGTCC
>JAJAYN010000159.1 GCA_026786225.1 Burkholderiales bacterium
GGCAAATTGCGATGAAAAACGTCGACACCGGTGAACAAACCGAGGCGAGTGCGCGTGGCTTGGTGAATGCCGCCGGTCCGTGGGTAAAGCAACTGCTCGACGACGCCGTGCACGTGCCCATGAGCGCTACCATCAAGCTGGTCAAGGGCAGCCATATCGTGGTGCCACGTGTGCACGACCAGCAACACGCCTACATCCTGCAAAACGATGACAAGCGCGTGGTGTTCATTATCCCGTTCGAAGATAAATTCAGCCTCATTGGCACCACTGACGTGAATGTGAAATCGGTGGACGAAGGCCATCAAATATCGCAGGCGGAAATTGCCTATTTAATTCGCGCAGTGAACCGGTTTCTGGCCAAGCCGCTGCACGAGACTGATGTCGTATGGAGCTACGCCGGTGTTCGGCCGCTTTACGATGACGGTGCGGCCAATCCTTCGGAGATCACGCGCGACTATGTTTTGAAGACCGATCATCAGGATGGAAAGTTGCCGCTGCTATCGATCTTCGGTGGCAAGATCACGACATACCGTCGCCTGGCCGAGCATGCCCTTGAAGAGTTGAGTCCTTACTTTCCAACGCTCTCGAAGGCGTGGACGGCAGATGAAGCGCTACCCGGTGGAGATCTGGCGTCATTGGTCGATGCCATACGCGCACTGACGAAAAAGTACACTTCACTACCCGTCGATTACCTCAGTCGACTCGTGAGGCGCCATGGTTCTCTGGCCGAAACCCTGCTCAACGGTGTTCGCAGCATGTCTGATCTTGGCGAGTTGTTTGGCGCAGGCGCGATGCTGTTGAGTGAACGCGAAATTGATTACTGCATCACACATGAGTGGGCGAGAAAGCCGGATGATATTCTCTGGCGGCGCACCAAGTGTGGACTGCACATGGATGAGGCCGAGCGGGATAGAGCGGTAACATTTATTGAAGCCCGGGTCGCAGCGCTCATTAAGTGAACGTAGAACCAGCATCCATGCGCCCGCTGGCAGCATTTAGTCTGGAAAGCCGTGCCGGTATTAGAGGTGTGCTATTTGATATCGACGATACGCTGACCACCGAAGGCCGTCTTACCGCCGACGCTTACGCTGCGGTGGAGGCGCTCAAGAATGCCGGATTGATGGTCGTGCCGATTACAGGAAGACCCGCAGGCTGGTGCGATCACATCGCGCGCATGTGGCCGGTGGATGGGGTGGTGGGTGAGAATGGTGCATTTTATTTTTATGCCGACCACGTGGAAAAAAAACTCAAGCAGCGTTTTGTGAAAACCGCTTCTGAACGCGAGAATGATCGCAGGCAGTTGGCGCGCGTAGCTGAACGCATTCTGCGCGAGGTTCCTGGTGCCGCGCTCGCCTCCGACCAACGCTATCGCGAGGCAGATATCGCGGTTGATTTCCGTGAGGACGTACAAGCGTTGCCGCGTGAAGAAGTCCAGCGTATCCAGGCGATCATGGAAAGCGAGGGCCTCACCGCCAAGATCAGCTCGATACACGTGAACGGCTGGTTTGGCGGTTACGACAAACTCTCGACGACAAAACTCTTCCTGCGTGAGCGATTCGGCCTGGATCTCGATTTACACAAGTCAGCGTTTGTCTTCGTGGGCGACTCACCAAATGACCAGCCGATGTTCAGCTATTTTCCACATTCCGTTGGCGTGGCGAACGTGAAGAATTTTCTCGACCTGATTTCGACCAGGCCCGCCTACGTTACTGAAGCTGCCTGTGGCGCTGGCTTCGCCGAACTTGCAAACGCCATACTTGTGTCCCGTTAGGCGAACGCGTTTTCATTCGGCTCAACCATCACCCCGCTGCACGACAATACCAACGGACGTAGCCACATATTGCTGCAGCAGCAATTTCAAATGTGGCTCTTTCGCGAAAGGCGGTATGTCGACGTGAAAATCCCAGTAATGCGAATCCGGCGCGACAATGAAGGGCTTGACGAGATGGCCGCGATCACGCAGGCGCTGCACCATTTCCACAATATCGCGGCGACGATAGATTACGGTGATGCCTTCCTCAATCGTGTCATCGTTCGATGACAAATTGAATTCCGTCGTGTGCACGGCGACACCGCCTGCGCGCAGCGTCTTTTCGACCGCATTGATAACAAACTGTACGCCGGCCTCCAGATTGCCGAGGTGTTCGAAGCAGCAGGACGACCAGTTGAAATCAAACCCGTTCAGCTCGGGCGGAATATTGTTCATGTCGCAGCTCCGGTACGTCACGTTGGCGTCGAACACATCGCCGTCGACCATGTCCGTAAAGCGAATTTCCTGCAGTGCGCTGATGTGTTCGCATGAATCCTTCCATCCAGCTATCGCGCTGACATCACTGGGTGCGTCCGTCGCCAGAATTTTCGCGCCCATGCCGGCGAACAAAGCCGGCAGACGCTCATAGCCAACGCCGAAAACCAGGCCCCTGCTGCCCGGCTTGACTACGCCTGAATCGAGTAGATGGTGAATGACAAATACCCATTCCCACAACTTGCGATGCCATTGGAACGGATGCCTGAGCATTCCGCAAATTTCCAGGTAGCGCGGATGCATGAAGTCGGCTGCATTACAGGTCGAAAACGGCATGAACGGTGCAACGGCTGCTGGCGCAGGAAAGGGTGGTGCCGGGAGATACTGGCGCTTGTTTGTCAACGCAAACTGGCCTTCAAGTGACTCGATACGGCTCTTGAGATTTGCGATCTCCATCAGGAGATCATTTGGTGGAACGTTGTCCAAGTTATCCTCCGTTTCTGGCGCGGAAGCCGATTGCGATGGCGCGTCGGGAATCAGTTTTTGATCACTTTACGTGCCCACCAGCGTTTTAGGCAAGTGTATTTCGTGCCGAGAAAAGAGGCAAAACTCCAGCGCCGGTGCGCCTTCTGGCATTAAAACGGCTGAAAGAGCCCGTCAATGCTGGACGTTGAAAAAATAGCCGACTTTCGCTCCCGATCAGCGGAAGGCGGCGATTCAATCGCGCGTAAACGCTAACTTCCCGGCGATGTAAACCGCGCACGTCGCCCGATCATCGGCCATCGTCATTTGTACAGCCAGCACCTCATCAATCGACTTGCAGAACTGCATGCGGAATTCGATCAACGGCGTCGATTTAAGATCGAGCACCACCAGATCGGCCTCCATGCCGGGTGCGATGGAGCCGATTTTGTCTTCCAGGTGCAGCGATTCGGCCGCGCCGCGTGTGGCCAAAAAATACGCGTCTACGGCACACAGGGAATTGCCGCAAAGCTCGCCAATCTTGTAGGCCTCGCCCATCGTACGCAGCGGCGACAGGCAGGTGCCCGCTCCAACGTCGGTGCCGAGCCCGACCCTTACCGGGCGGGTATTCTTTTTGGCGTTATCGAAGCGGAACAATCCGCTGCCGAGAAATTCATTTGACGTCGGGCAATGTGCGACCGCAGCGCCGGTGTCATGCATGCGCTGCCATTCGGCTTCTTCCAGGTGTATGCCATGACCAAATACCGCGCGTTTGCCGACCAGGCCGTAATGGTCATAAACATCGAGATAGTTGGCGCGCTCCGGAAAAAGCTTGTGTACCCAAGCGACCTCGTCGGTGTTTTCCGAAATATGCGTTTGCATGTGCACTCGGGGAAACTCTTGCCACAACGCGCCTGCCGCTTCCAATTGTGCGGGCGATGAAGTCGGCGCGAATCGTGGCGTGATCGCGTAGCCCAGCCTGCCAACGCCATGCCATTTCTCAAGCAGTGCCCTGGACTGGTCATATCCGCTTTGCGCCGTATCCAGCAGCGCATCAGGCGCGTTGCGGTCCATCAAGACTTTGCCCGCAATCATGCGCAGGTCGCGTTGCGCAGCTTCTTCAAAAAACACCTCTACTGAATGCGCGTGCAC
>JAJAYN010000160.1 GCA_026786225.1 Burkholderiales bacterium
GACCAGACGTGCCAACAGTCCAGCCGCGCGAGCCGAGACGCCATCGGCAACGCCAAAAGCCAGACCCGAAGCCGCGCTGCGTCTTTCGCTCAGCACACAGAGCCTTAACGCGCTGCCGAACGCCAGCGAAGCGACACGCGCCGAATTGCGGCGGCGCCAATTGATTCTGGACACGGACGATCTCACGTCAGCTTTGCTGGAGCGCAATCACCGCATCGGCTTGCTGGAAAAAGAACTGGCCAGTCTTGCGGCCCGGGTTAGCGCGACTGAACGCAGTCTCAATATCAATCGCGCTGTCCCTGCGCCTGTACCCGAAGCCACCGCCACGCCCGCGATACCCATCGCCTCGCCAGCAAGCACTGCCGCCATTGCGCCTGTCGTAGCGGAGCCGCCTGTAGTGCAGGCCGGTCCAGTGCCTGCCGTCGTGGTGGCTGCCCAGGAAGCAAAGAAGGCGGCAACCGCAGTTGCCAAACCCGCTAGTGCCCCAACGCCCTCACGTTCGACATCTATCTGGACAATTTTGCTGGTCATTGTTGCGGTATTGACGTTTGGCTATGCCTTATACAGCCTGATTCAGCGCCGTATGGAAGTACGCAACGAATCGTTTCGCATTGTGCCTCAGCAAGCTGACGACTATGTGAACGAGGTGTTGGCTAAACCTCCAACGGTGTCCGTGAACCGTCCGGTCGCCACCGTGTATACCGAGAAAACAATCGAACTCAAAGCCCCGCTGATTACGACGGTGGCGGCGCCCGATTTTCCGGAAATCCATTTCGAACTGCCTGATGAGGCCGCACTGCCGCGAGTCATGACCGAGCTGGACGCACACTCCGCTACGCTGGAAATGCCGGGCGCAGGAATTGACTTTTCGGTACCCGCTGCCAATACGGAAATTATTCGCCCTCCCGAGGACCTTCGCGGGCGCCGCATGCGTTACCTGCAAAGCCGCTATCAGGACATTGCCATGCTGTTGCCACCGCTTGATGCGCCGCAACGATTGCTCAATCAGGCTGGCCGCATCCACGACGAGGGGGCAGCTGAGTACGCGAAACGGTTACTCAAGTTTGCCGCTTACAGCCGTCCGTACACGGAGGAATTCTGGCTTGCACTGCTGGAAATTTTATATCGCGAAAAATTTGCGAACGACTACCTGGTCAACGCCAGGTGGTTTCGTGAATACCATCCACAGTCAACAAACTGGGATGAAGTGCAACGCATTGGCTATCTGCTCAATCCTGCTGCACCCATTTTCGTCAGCGCTGCCGCATGGTCACACGAGGAACCTGCGGTCGGCGTCTGGTTGCCCGCCAACCAGATACAAGCAAAGGCGGTGGCGTCTCGTCCGACAATGACGCTTGAACTTGCCAATTGATCACGGCAGGCCCGTGCAAAGTAGACAGATGAGCAAAGATCACGTCAATCCGGATTTTGCGCTTGAGACCTCCAGGGATCTCATCGACGAGATCATGCGCGTCGAGACGTTGCTGGGACCACACACGCTCGAGCGCTACCGTAGAGTCTGTTTCGCATTTGCCGACGAGGAACGCGCCATGTCGGTCGGGCAACTCCGGTTGGCGCTGCAGGTCGAGGATTATCTTGACTGGCTGTTGCGCAAAGATATGCCGCGGCTGCAAATATGGCGCGTGGCGTCGCGACGCAACGATGCACTCATCGTCAGCAAACAGATCGCCGATCTCTGGCAGGCCCTGGGAATTTGCCTGGGCCGCTACGCCCTGAGCGCGGGCGAATGGCTGAAGACGCCCGAGCAGGAAGCCGGGCTGCTACCGCTGACCATCGCCGTCGCCTTGCACTGCCACGTCAACGAATTGCGCTGGCGTGCGCGGGCGGAGTTACCCTGCGATGTACCGCTCAAGGCGTTGCATCGGCTCTACGCCATGGCTGAAACGCGCAACATCGCCGATCAGGAGGTGTATCCCTACGAAGCCGACGTCGACTTTTCCATCACGCCCAAGGGGCAGTATGTGCTGATGCTACTGATGGCTGATCTGGCCCAGCGCGATCTGCAGCCTGCGCAACAGTTGGTCGCGCAGCACTGGCTGAGCAATTGGGCGCACGACGTAGTGCTTGAATCCACGCCGGTGGCGGGCAAGCACAGCATGCAGGTGAACCTCGATTCGCCCGAAGGCATCGAGCGCATCGTCGACGGCACCGGGCCAACGATCCGTTATCTGGACATTCGCGCCGTCGCCAGACGTATTGAGGAACTCGATGCGTATCTGGCCAACAGCGATCACGAAGATGAAACCGCCAAGGATCTCAGCGAGGCAACCGAGGCCGACCTCGCCGACACATTGGCGTGGCTTGAGAAGCTGTACCACGATCGCTCAGCCGGGTTTCAAGCCGCGCGCGTGCGCCAGGTGGCGCCACCCAATCGCTTTGCGCAGGTGATCATCGGCTGGAACCAGATTCAGGAATTTCTTGAAGCGTCGACATGGGCGTTGAAAGCCGGACGCGGCACATTCCCAGGCACCTATCCTTCGACACAAAAGCTGGGCTTGATCGGTGAGGCGCTCGCGCGCTCAGGCACCCACCTGCCGATATTTGATTCGCAGGCCATTATCGGCACGACGCGCCGTAGCAGTGAAAATTTTCTGCTCTGGCAGATTCGTGATCAGAGCGCGGGCGGGCTGGGGCTGGCTTCATCCGATGAACAAGATGCCGATCTCCCGGTGGGCACGCTGATCATGGTTGCGATCGAAGGCGAAAC
>JAJAYN010000161.1 GCA_026786225.1 Burkholderiales bacterium
GATTACACGTGGCGAGGTGGCAATTGATGGTGAAGTCTGCACAGACGTCGCATCCGACTGGAACGTCGCGCCGCTGTTGCCTGATGGCGGGGCATTTGAATTCAGTGTGGAAGGCTTGCGCTGGCAATACCACGCCAAGGCCTATTTGATGCTCAACAAACCAGCGGACTTTGAATGTTCGCAGAAGCCGAAATCGCACCCCAGTGTGTATACGCTGCTCTCGGCACCGTTGCGGACGCGCGACGTGCAGACCGTGGGGCGGCTCGATCAGGACACGACCGGGATGTTGCTGTTTTCCGATGATGGCCAGTTCATCCATCGCATGACTTCACCCAAACACGAGGTACCGAAGATCTATGAAGCCGTGACCAGCGAGGTTGTCACGCCGGAACAGGTTGCGCGCTTACTCGAAGGTGTGGTGCTCGACGACAGCCCCAATCCGGTTGCCGCACTTGCCTGCACGGTCACCGCCGCAGGGAAATTACAACTCACGCTGACATCGGGCAAATACCATCAGGTGAAACGCATGCTCGCCGCCGTCGGTAACCACGTCGAAAGCCTGCATCGCAGCCAGATCGGTCGCCTGCCGATGCCGGCCGATTTGGCCGAGGGGCAATGGCGCTGGCTGACGCCACACGAACTCTTGCTGGCCAGTACCAGCACATCTTGATGAAGTTTTTGAACCGATGCACCATCAATTCAATGTCGATTAGGCTAAAATCAACGGCATCACACGAGCAGGCCGATTTGATGCCTACCATTCGACCGATGTGACAATTCAGAAAGGATCACCAATTGGCAAAGCCAAACTACAATTTTGCAAAACGCCAGCGCGAACTCGCCAAGAAGGCGAAAAAAGAAGAAAAGCAACAACGCAAAGCTGCAACCGGCCTACCAGAGGAGGGTGAAGCTGCAGAAACAGACGAACCCGTTGAAACGCCAGACGAGGTAAAGCCGGCTGCCTGACGGCATCAACGCGCAACCGTATGGGTTCGACTTCATCAAGGGCTGAACCCACGCGGGCACGCGGCAAGTCCGACGCAAATGGTGCCGTGGAGGCGACCCCCAGGTTACCTGACAAGGCGCAAGAAAACGCGGTGGAAATCCGGCCCGGCCAGTCGATTGAACTGCTCAAGGCGCTGCATATCCTGACGGCGGACGGGCGAATGAATCAGGATAGCCGCCGCAAGTTAAAACAGGTTTACCACCTCACCCAGTTTATAGAGCCCCTGCTGCGGCAAATACTGCTGCAGCATCCCGATATCAACCTCGTCGATCATGGTGCGGGAAAGTCCTATCTTGGCTTCCTTCTTTACGATCTGTTCTTCAAATCGATACCGGGCAATCACAGGGTTTATGGTATCGAGACGCGGGACACTTTAGTCGAGAAGTCACGCGCGCTGGCCGAAAAGTGCGGTTTTTCCAATATGTCATTCCTGAATTTATCGGTCGCCGAGTCCATCGTTTCCGACCAGTTGCCGGCCAAGGTGGATATGGTCACCGCGCTCCACGCCTGCAACACGGCGACCGATGAAGCCATTCAATTCGGCCTGAAAAAGCAGGCGAGATTCATGGTGCTCGTACCTTGTTGTCAGGCGGAGGTCGCGGCGATATTCAGGAAGAATAAAAGCGTCGATCTGGCAAAAAGCGCGCTGACAGAAATCTGGCGGCACCCGCTGCATACACGCGAATTCGGCAGCCAGATCACCAATGTATTGCGTTGCCTGCAATTGGAAGCGCATGGCTACCAGGTGAACGTGACGGAACTGGTCGGCTGGGAACATTCGATGAAAAATGAACTGATCATTGCCACCTACAAGGACCTGCCGCGCCATCGTCCTGCGGAGCGTCTGAAGGAAGTGCTGCACACGCTGGGGCTTGATGAAATGCAGACGAGGTTTTTTACGCCGTCTTTTGTGCCTGCTTCCACGATGATCGCGTAGTGCATTCCGCTTTCAGACCATGACGAGCCGAACACAATCCTATTACGAGCTTCTCGACATCCTGCCTGACGCAAAACGGGAGGAGATTGCGCTGGGCTACCAGCGCGCACTCGAAGCGCTCGCACAGGTTCACGATACCGATCCGAAGCGTCGCGCAGCGCTGCGTAAGGCATTTGAAGTGTTGTCCGACCCCATTCAGCGCATGTCCTACGACCTCAGCGCGTTACCTCGCGAATCCGCTGCGCGCTTTGCCGATCAAACTCCCAGCCATGACGACGACAACGCGGCACTGTCGCAGGTTGCGCGCATATGGGAAAGCGCCTGGGGCAAGGTGCTCGTCGCTGCGTTAATCCTGATTGTCATCGTCATGTGGGCGAAATCGGGAAAACCAGCAGCCGCAGACGCGGCTTCGGGTGGCGCACTGCAGTCGTCCGCGTCGACAGGTGCACCCGTGTCGAGCAGCGCCTCTTCCTCTGGTTCGGCATCGGCAAAATCCGACACGAAGTCGACCTCTGCATCGACCGCGCCATCCGGCCCAAGAACCGCCGAAGATATTTTCAGTCAGGTTTCACTCAGCGTCGTGCGCATAATCGTCACCAATTCGGCGGGTTCGCCGGTAGCCAGCGGTAGCGGCGTCGTGATTGGCCCTGGTAGCGTAATTACCAATTGCCATGTGGCGATGCGCGGCGACTCCCTCGAAGTAACGCTGGGCGGCGCATCTTATTCAGCATCGGTGGAAGTTGCCAACGAGGATCGCGACCTGTGTCTGCTCGACGTTTCCGGGCTGGCCGCACCTGCGGTCAGTCTGGGTAGCGTTGACGCGCTGCGTGTCGGGCAGCGCGTCTATGCGGTCGGCGCACCGCAAGGACTCGATCTCACCATTAGCGATGGCATTGTCTCGGCATTGCGGGAGTCGCAGGGTAGCAAGATCATTCAGACCACGGCGCCGGTTTCTCCAGGCTCCAGCGGTGGCGGTTTGTTTGATACGGCGGGGCGCATGGTTGGTGTGGTGACGTTTCAGAACAAGGTCGGCCAGAATCTCAATTTTGCGCTACCAGCTGATTGGGTTGGCGAGATGCGGACTCGCTGATAGACACAAGGCACGCCCAACGGCATGAAATGGCCCAACGCATGCGGCGAATTGTTCGTCACACAATCCTTAACACTTTTGCGGAAACAAAGTCTTCGCCTGGGAACGCATTCGGCGTAGGATTGGAAACTCTTTTTTGATCGATGGAAGCGCACATGTCCGGACACAGCAGCAGCCCCAGCAGCCCCAGCAGTTCCAGTACTCCCGCAAACAAAAACAATCAGGAACACGATCCGGTCCGGGACATGGCGGTACAGATTTACGTCAAGCTGGCGAGCGATGCGATCGTCGTCGCCGATGCCACAGCCAAAATAACAGCCAGCCCGGAAAGTCTGGCAAAGATCAGCTTCAAGCTTGCGGAAGCCTTTCAGAAACTCGAAGCCGAGATGAAGGCAAGTGCTGCGCCAAAACACGCGACATTCGACGTAGACAAGCTCGACTTCGACGCCTGGACGACCAAATAGCGCTTGGCTTAGTGGTTAAGTTATCGCAGTGAAGCGTTCAGTTTTGCGAGCGCCGCTGATCCGGGGTTTAGCGCTTTATCGTCAAGCAAATTAAGCGGTATATCCACCGTATTTGCAGCCGCGTGCAAGTCGGTCGGATCGCCATCGACAAACAACAGGCCCGTCGAAATCTCATGCTTGGCGCGGCTTTCCAGCAAGTGATTCATTGCGGCGATGCGGTCCGTCGGGTCGTAACCGTCTTGAAGTTTTCGCAAACGTAAAACCGAACCGTCGTGTTGCTCTACTTCCTGTAGCGTTCCCGGCGCGTATTCGGTGGTGATCTCATCGCGGAACTTGATCACATCCAGAAAATTCACCGCCTCGTTGTGTTCGCGAACATAGTCGTAGCTCTTGGTCGAGCCCTCGTGATTGTTGAATGCCACGCAGGGCGAAATTACGTCGATAAACGCCGCCCCCTGATGCAAGATCGCGCCCTGAATAAGTGGCACCAGTTGCTGCTTGTCACCCGAGAAGCTCCTCGCGATATAAGTGGCACCGAGTTGCATCGCCAAGCCAACCAGATCGATCGCCTCATCCGTATTGACCGCTCCTCGTTTACTCTTTGAGCCACGGTCCGAGGTTGCAGAAAATTGCCCTTTCGTCAGTCCATATACACCGTTGTTTTCGACGATGTAGGTCATGTTCACACCGCGCCGCATGACGTGTGCAAATTGCCCGAGCCCGATGGAAGCCGAATCGCCGTCGCCCGAAACGCCCAGGTAAATGAGCTCACGATTGGCAAGGTTCGCGCCTGTCAGCACCGAAGGCATGCGGCCATGCACGGTATTGAATCCGTGTGAATTGCCGAGGAAATAAGTTGGCGTTTTCGATGAGCAACCGATGCCGGAAAGTTTGGCAATGCGATGCGGCGGCAGATCGAGTTCGAAACAGGCCTGAATGATGGCGGCACTGATGGAATCGTGCCCACAGCCGGCACAAAGCGTGGAGATCGCACCTTCGTAATAGCGGCGCGTAAAACCCAGCTTGTTAAGCGGCAGGTTGGGGTGATGCAATTTTGGTTTGGCAAGATAGGTCATTTGTTTTCCCGGCTTACGCGTTTCGAGAGGACCGCGTGCAATGGCGCCACGTGCAGCGCCTTGAGTTTTTGCGAAATTTCATTGGCTATAAAGCGCGCGGTGATGGGTGTGCCATCGTAATGCAGCACTGGCGTGAGTACGGCAGGGTCGATCGCGCCTTCGCTAATAATCAGCGTACGTAGTTGCGCATCTCGATTTTGCTCAACGACGAACAGATCGTCGTGCGCAGCGATGAAATCCAGTACCTCATCAGCGAATGGAAAGGCACGCACCCGCAACGCATCCAGGTGCAGGCCGCCGTCATTGAGCAAGTCAAGTGCTTCGTGCATGGCCGGGCTGGTGGAGCCGTAATAAATCACGCCAAAACGGGTCGCGTGCGCCGCCTTGGTGATGACGGGTTTGGGTACGATTTCCTTGGCGGTCTCGAATTTACGCAGCAACCGCTGCATGTTATCGACGTAGGCGTCGCCTTCTTCGGTGTAGCGTGCATACCGGTCTCGGCTGGTGCCGCGGGTGAAGTAGCTTCCCTTGGTAGGATGCGTGCCGGGATAAGTGCGATAGGGAATACCATCGCCATCTACATCGAGGTAGCGGCCAAAATCCTTACCCGCTTCCAGTGCTTCTGCCGTCATGACCTTGCCGCGGTCCATGCGGCGCGCTTCGTCCCACTCAAACGGTTTGCACAAGCGCTCGTTCATGCCGATATCGAGATCCAGCATGACGAAGATCGGTGTCTGCAGGCGATCAGCCAGATCGAATGCCTCAGCGCCGAACGCGAAACACTCGTGCGGGTCTTCCGGGAAAAGCAGCACGTGCTTGGTATCACCGTGCGAGGCATACGCGCAGCTGAGTACATCCGATTGCTGTGTGCGGGTCGGCATACCGGTGGATGGTCCCGCGCGCTGCACGTCAAATATGACCGAGGGAATTTCCGCAAAGTAGGCGAGGCCAAGGAATTCCTGCATCAGCGAAATGCCAGGGCCGGATGTCGCCGTGAAAGACCGCGCACCATTCCAGGCGGCACCAATTACCATGCCGATCGAGGCGAGCTCGTCTTCTGCCTGCACGATGGCGTAGCGCGCCTTGCCGTCGTCGGTGGTTCGGTATTTCTTGCAGTGTTTGGCAAATGCTTCAGCCAGTGAAGAGGAGGGTGTAATCGGATACCAGGCGGCCACTGTTGCACCGCCATAAACTGCGCCCAATGCAGCCGCGCTGTTACCTTCGACAAAAATCCGGTCGCCAACCTTGTCGGCCCGCTTGACCTTCAGGCCAATATTGCAATCCAGATGTTGGAGTGCGTAATCGCGGCCCATATGCAGCGCGGCAATGTTTGGCGGCAACAGCTTTTCTTTGCCCTTGTACTGCTCGGCAATGAGTTCCTCAAGCACGGCGACTTCAACGTCAAGCAGTGCCGACAGCGCACCGACATAGATGATGTTCTTGAATAATTGGCGTTGGCGCGGATCGGTGTATGCCGCGTTCACAATTTCGGTAAGCGGAATACCGATAACGTTGATGTCTGCGCGGAATTTCGACTGCGGCATCTGACGGGTGGAGTCATAAAACAGGTACCCGCCGGTTTCAATTTCGGCAACATCCTTGTCCCAGGTCTGTGGGTTCATCGCGACCATGAAATCGCATCCGCCGCGACGCGCAAGGTAGCCGTCTTCGGTCACCCGCACTTCGTACCAGGTCGGCAGGCCCTGAATGTTTGACGGGAAAATATTGCGCGGCGAAACCGGTACGCCCATACGCAGTATCGACTTGGCAAACAGGGTGTTGGCCGATGCTGACCCCGAGCCGTTGACGTTGGCGAACTTGATGACGAAATCGTTGACTGCAGTGATCGCAAGCTTGCTCATTCGGCAGCCTCCGGCATTTTTTCGAATTGTGGACGCGGCCGGTTGCTGCCTGCGTGCGTCATGTGAATCAATGATTTCTGCATATCCCATGCGCCCGTCGGACAACGTTCTGCGCATAGCCCGCAATGCAGGCAGACATCCTCGTCCTTGGCCATGATGCGGCCGGTTTTCAGCCCAGTTGCAACATACAAATCCTGGCTCAAGTTCAGCGCCGGTGCAGTCAGACGTGCTCGTAATTCAACTTCCTCGCCGTCTGCCGTGAAGGTGATGCAATCCATCGGACAGATATCGACGCAGGCATCGCACTCGATACATTGCGCCGTATTGAATACCGTCTGCACATCGCAATTGAGACAGCGTTGCGCCTCCTTGTAACCAAGTTTGGCGTCGAAGCCCAGTTCCACTTCCACGCGAATGTTCTTGAGCGCGATAGACACATCCTTGAGCGGCACCTTGTAGCGCAAATCACCGGTGATGGCGTTGTCGTAACTCCACTCGTGGATGCCCATTTTCTGGCTGAGCAGATTCATCATCGGTGGTGGCCGAACCGCGACATCCTCTGATTGGCAAAACTTGTCGATGGAGATGGCCGCTTCGTGGCCGTGCGCGACGGCCCAGATAATGTTCTTGGGGCCGAATGCGGCGTCACCACCAAAGAACACTTTCGGCAAACTCGTCTGCATGGTCTCCTTGTTGACGACAGGCATGCCCCATTTATCGAAATCAATACCCGCGTCGCGTTCGATCCACGGGAACGAATTTTCCTGGCCGATGGCCACGAGTACGTCATCGCAGGGCACATGCACGTCCGGCGTGCCAGAGGACACCAGCGAACGTTTTCCCTTGTCGTCGTATTTCGCCTCGACGACCTCAAACGTTACACCGGTGAGTTTGCCATTCTCGTGTGTAAAAGCTTTTGGTACATGGAAGTTGATGATGGGAATGCCCTCGTGCTGCGCATCTTCTTTTTCCCACGGCGAGGCCTTCATTTCATCGAAACCGGAGCGTACGATCACCTTGACATCATCTCCGCCCAGACGTCGCGAGGAACGGCAACAGTCCATTGCCGTATTGCCGCCCCCCAGCACAATGACGCGCTTGCCGATCTTGTCGACGTGCCCGAACGAGACCGATGACAACCAGTCGATACCGATGTGGATATTGGCGGCAGCCTCTTTTCGGCCGGACACATCCAGATCCCTGCCGCGTGGCGCGCCCGTGCCAACAAAAATGGCATCGAAGTTTTCTGCGAGGACTGACTTCATGCTGTCCACGCGCGTACCGGCGCGGAACTCGGCTCCGAGGTTCAGCACATAGCCAACTTCCTCGTCGATTACCGATTCAGGCAGACGAAAGCGCGGGATCTGCGTGCGTATCATGCCGCCCGCGCGTGCGTCGCCATCGTAAATGACGATGTGATAGCCCAGCGGCAGAAGATCGCGGGCCACGGTGAGCGCTGCCGGCCCTGCGCCGATACAGGCGATGCGTTTGCCGTTTTTTTGCCGCGCGGGCTTGGGCAGGCGTTCGCGAATATCCTCTTTCAGATCGCCGGCGACACGCTTCAAGCGACAGATCGCCACTGGTTCGGGCTTGTCGCCGTTGTTTTCTTCCACGCGGCCACGTCTGCAGGCGGGCTCACACGGTCGATCACAGGTGCGTCCGAGAATGCCGGGGAACACGTTCGACTGCCAGTTCACCATATAGGCGTCGCCGTAGCGGCCGGCGGCAATCATGCGTATGTATTCGGGAACGGGGGTGTGGGCAGGACATGCCCATTGACAATCCACGACCTTGTGGAAGTAGTTCGGCTGACGAATATCAGTCGGTTTCAATGTTCTCTCTCCTTATCGATCCGGCTTAGCTGCCCGATGCTTGTGGCGAATATTACAGGGTGAGGCGCTTCCTGCCATGCCGCAGTGCAGCATGTGTGTTTGGGCTGCTACAATCCAATCGCTGCGCAAACGCGTACAGCACACATCGAACAACAAAAGAGAACTTTCATTGAAGAACATCCTTGTTTTGTTTGATGCCGACTGGGATCAATCACAGCTTGCGAAAGCCGCCGAAGACAGCACAAACGCCCGTTACCGATTTTTCTACGAGGGCTTTGACCTCTTCAGCTTTCCCAGTAACACGCAGTTGTTGACATTCGATATTTTTCGGTTCGTGGACAAGCTCGCCAAAAAATATCGCCACATGCATCTCGCCGGCATCGTTTCCACCAACGAACAATTCGGCGCACTCGCGGGCGCACTGCTCGCAAAGAAACTGGGATTGCCGGGTCCGGACCCGAAAGCGCTGATCGCAGCACAACACAAGTACGTAGCGCGGCGCATTTTGGCGCGGGAAGTGCCTGAGACGAATGTTGCCTTTCACGTGTTCCCATACACGTTTCAGTCGGCCGCAGAAATTCCGCTCAAATATCCGTTTTACGTCAAACCCGTGAAGGCAGCCTATTCAGTGCTGGCACGTCGGGTCGATAGCTTTGTCGAACTCCAGCAACACATGACCTTCCACCCTTGGGAAAAATACATCATCAAGCGGCTGGTGCGGCCATTCAATGACGTCGTGCAAAAGCTCACCGACTTTGACGTCGATGCGCACTGGATGATCGCCGAAGAGCTGATCGACGGACAGCAGATCAATGTTGACGGTGTGGTGGTGAATGGTGAGATTCATATTCTCGGCATTATCGACGCCGTAATGTATCCCGGCACCGACCAGTTCATGCGCTTCGAATATCCCAGTCGCCTGCCAGCGGATCGCGCAGCCCACGCACGGGATATGGCCAAACGCATCGTGCAGGCGCTGGGCCTCGATCACGGACTCTTCAACGTCGAGTTACGCGTCTGCAAAGAAACTGGCGAGTGCAAACTGATTGAAGTCAATCCGCGCATGGCGGCGCAGTTTTCTGATCTGTACGAAAAAGTTGATGGCATCAACCTGCACGACGTCGCACTCGAAATCGCTATCGGCGAAACGCCTGACCTGAGACCGGGTCAGGGCAAATACAAAGTGGCCACCAGTTTTGTGTTCCGCAAATTTGATGGCTCGCCGCTCGCAAAAGCGCCCAGCAATGCGGAACTGAAGTGGCTGAGCGAGTTCGATCCAGACGCATTTTTGGCGATGTTCGTCAAGACTGGCGGCGGACTGAAGCGGGAAATGAAATGGCTGGGCAGCCATCGCTACGCCACGCTGAACATGGGCGGCGAATCCGAGCAGCACTTGCTCGACAAGTTTCACATGGTCAAACACACTTTGGGATTCGAGACGGGTTAACGACTTCGTGGCCCGCATAAAATAGTAAAAGTCCGCTACTGTCGGGCTTCTACAAGCAAAAGAAGCTGAAAACCCGCGCCGAATGGCGTTCTGCGTGCGGTCGTATTCGTGTTTCCTGGTGGGCACCTACCAATACGAGACCGCCATTTTCGTTGCGAGCACGTACATCAGCAGGGCGAAGATACGCTTGAGCGTTGTCACGGGCAGGCGCCGTGCCAGCCTCGCACCGGCGGGCGCCGTCAACACACTGGTGGCAACCAGTGCGCCGAGTGCAGGCAGATATACAAATCCAAGATGATAGTCAGGCAGGTCACTCACTCGCCATCCGCTGGCGATATAGCCCAGCGTACCGATCACCGTGACAGGTATGCCAATGGCGGCGCCCGTACCAATGGCTGTATGCATGGCGATACCGCAATAAAGCATCACCGGCATGATCAGGAACGTGCCGCCAGCTGAGACCAGCCCTGATAACGTACCTATGCAGAGGCCGATGAAAAATGACGGCGTGGGACCGGGCATGGTGCGTGCTGCGTGAGCCTTCTTACCAAGCAGCATTTGTGTGGCCGCGCCGAAAACGATGATCGCGAAAGCGATGGCGAGTGTGCGTTGCGTGAGCCAGCCACTGGCAAACGTCGACAGCAGCGAACCCGTCACCATGCCGGGCACCATCAACTTGACAGTCGTCCAGTCCACGCCGCCGTGCTTATGATGCTCGCGCACGCTGGCGCTGGAGGTGAAGGCGGCCGCGGCCATGGCCGTGGCCAGCGCCATATGCACATTGTGGTCGGTGCTTAGTGCCTGTGCTGTGAACAGCGCGGCCAGAATTGGTACTAGCGTCATCCCACCGCCAATGCCCAACAGGCCTGCGATAAATCCCACCAGCGCGCCGGTCAGCGCGTATGTCAGCAACCAGATCATTTTGCAATTGTATTGAATTGTTGCGCCCGCACCTGAAGGGACGGATGCGATGCGTTAGCCTCCATGGGCATACTACGGGACAAACGGTATGCAACCTGCATTTTGGTAGGTAGCGTACACATGCAATATATTTTTCTTTAATGTGGTTCGATAAGATATGAACAACCCTAACATCGACGGGCGCCACAGAACAAATCGCCGGAAAAGTCCGCCGAATATGGTGTCTCGCGCCTTCATGCCCAAAGCGTCGCTCGGGCTCGCAACACTCGCAACGGCGATTTCGGGGACGGCAGATTTACGCCGGAAAACTTCTGGATGATGCACGTACAGTGCCAAATTGCTATCTGCGACCACTGACGAGCCACCCGCAGCTGTGAACAATGACAGGGAATCCGTTCTGCCTAATAATGGAGAGGCATTAGTCCTTCTACGAAAGCCTGCGCATGTCGATGCTTACACCAATTGGAGAAATGAATACCATCGCGGAAATGACGCGCGATGAATTGGAGAGAACCTGCCGGCAGCATGCCTTTTCTTCATACATCGGCAATCATGTGTCTCTCTGCCGCATCCTAAGCCGTTTAAAAATATTTGTGGATACGAGAGATACCGCCGTAGCGCCTTATCTGATGCTGGACGGTATTTGGGAAACTTGCGTATCTCAATTGATGGCAAAAATCATTCAACCCGGGTTTGTCTGCATTGATGTTGGCGCTAACCTCGGATACTTTTCATTGCTCATGTCCGAACTCTGTCACGCTGGTCTGAGTGGGATTGCTGTAGCTGTGGAGCCCAATCCACCAGTTTGCCAATTGCTCCGCCTAAGCGAGGCTGTACACACGAGGAGGTTTAAGGTTGTCGAAAAAGCCGTTACCAACTATACAGGCGATGCTACGTTAACCATTCCCGGCCTTTCAGCCTTTGCTGCGGCTACGATAAAGCCAAACGCCTTGGCGCCGGGTTGGCAGCAGACTAAAGTGGCCACTTCCACTTTAGATGACCTGGTTCTGGAGCTTAAACTTCCCAAAGTAGACGTAATAAAAATTGATGTTGAGGGCGAGGAACCGGCTGTGTTTGAAGGGATGGAGAAAACATTGGAGAATAATCCACATGTTCAAATCATCGCCGAGTACAGCCCGGCCATCTATTATGAAAAAGCGCAGTCTTTCACCGATTACCTTATGGATCGTTTTCAAGTTGACGTTATTGGGGAAAATGGCGCGACACAAAGGCTTGACGAGGTTGCTGTTAGAAACCTGATCCAGATTAAAAATCACGTGGATTTGTATCTCATCCAAAAAATGTGAAGGGTGAGTGAAAAAAATATAGGGTAAAACAAAAAGTGAAAGCGTGGATTGCAATTTCGCCATTAAAAAATCCCTCGCTCCGGCATGAACCCTGCCCGCGACTTGCACGGAGATTCAACAAAACGCGCTGTTGAGTTTTGCAGAGCCGCTTGGAAGGAAGGTGATTTGACTTCCGAGGCAGTGCAGTCGCTTGTTACTACGCCGCTCTAAGGTAAAATCGTCCCTTCGCTATTTCGCGCAGACTTCCCTCGTAAAACGTCATGAATCCCACCACCGTTTCCGGCATTCGTCGGGCTTTTATCGACTTTTTTGTATCAAAGGGCCACACGCACGTCGCGTCGAGTTCATTGGTGCCTGTAGACGACCCAACACTGCTGTTCACCAACGCCGGCATGAACCAGTTCAAGGACTGCTTTCTGGGCAAGGAAAAGCGCGCCTACGTTCGCGCCGTGACCTCGCAGCGTTGTGTGCGCGCTGGCGGCAAGCACAACGATCTGGAGAACGTCGGCTATACGGCGCGTCACCACACTTTCTTCGAGATGCTGGGCAATTTCAGTTTCGGCGATTACTTCAAACGCGACGCGATCAAATATGCCTGGGAACTGCTGACCGAGGTTTACAAGCTGCCAAAGGAAAAGCTGCTCGTCACCGTGTATGCAGACGACAACGAGGCTTACGACATCTGGGCCAAGGATATCGGCGTGCCTGCGGATCGCATCGTTCGCATCGGCGACAACAAGGGCGGCAAGTACGCGTCCGACAATTTCTGGATGATGGGCGACACCGGTCCGTGTGGTCCGTGCAGTGAGATTTTCTACGACCACGGCGGACATATTCCCGGCGGCCCTCCCGGTTCGCCTGATGAAGATGGGGACCGCTTTATCGAGATCTGGAATCTGGTGTTTATGCAGTTCAATCGCGAAGTCGCGGACGGGCCGATGATCCCGCTGCCGAAACCGTCGGTGGATACCGGCATGGGGTTGGAACGTTTGTCGGCGGTGTTGCAGCATGTGCACGCCAATTACGAGATCGATCTGTTCCAGGCGCTGATCAAAGCCGCCGCGCGCGAAACCCATACAACCGATCTGGCTAACCCCAGCCTGCGCGTCATTGCCGACCATATCCGCGCGTGTTCGTTTTTGGTGTGCGATGGCGTCATGCCAGAAAATGCCGGGCGAGGTTATGTGCTGCGCCGCATCGCGCGACGCGCCATGCGCCACGGGTACAAACTCGGCCAGAAGCAGCCTTTTTTCTACAAGCTCGTCGATGATCTTGCCAAGGTCATGGGCGATGCTTTTCCGGAAATCGAACAGTCCAGAGAACGTGTGATGCGGGTCTTGAGGCAAGAGGAAGAGCGCTTTGGCGAAACGCTCGGGAAAGGCATGGATATTCTTGACGTGGCGCTGAAAAGTAGCGCCAAGCGCCTCGACGGCGATACGGCGTTCAAGCTTTCCGACACCTACGGATTTCCAATTGACTTGACGGCAGATATCGGTCGCGAGCGTGGCTTTGAAGTTGATATGGCTGGCTTCGATGTGGCGATGGCGGCACAGCAGGAACGTTCACGTGCGGGGTCCAAATTCAAAGCCGGTGCGGCGTTGGAATATGGCGGGGCGAAGACGCAATTCCGCGGCTACGACGCGCTTACCGAAGAAGGGCGCAGCGTCGCGCTTTATCGCACCGGTGTACCTGTAAAAAGTCTCGCGACCGGCGAGGAGGGTATCGTTGTGTTGGACGCCACACCTTTCTACGCCGAGTCCGGTGGGCAGGCTGGTGACACGGGCGAACTAACCAAAGGTGGAACCTGCCTCACGCTATTCAAAGTACAGGACACACAAAAAATCCAATCCGAAGTCTTCGGCCATTACGGGAAGCTAATAACGGGTGAGTTGGCGGTTGGCGATACGGTGGCAGCGGAAGTTGATCGGCATATCCGCAATCGTAATATGCGCCACCACTCAGCTACGCACCTGATGCACAAGGCATTGCGTGACGTACTGGGGAGCCATGTGCAGCAAAAGGGCTCGCTGGTCGATGCCGACAAAACCCGCTTCGATTTCGCGCATAACGCGCCGATGACGGCAGAAGAAATCGCCCGGGTGGAAGGCATCGTCAACGCCGAGATCCTCGACAACGC
>JAJAYN010000162.1 GCA_026786225.1 Burkholderiales bacterium
CCGAGGCGCTTGTCGGCGTCGTGAATGGCCTTGGTTGCAGCAGCCAATTCCTTGTGGCGGAAGGTGATGATCTGGTCGAACATCGACGACACCAGGTAATAGCGTGACTCCGACAAATCCGAATCAAAATTCACTTTGGCTTTGATCATGCCGCTGAACGGGTTCGGGTAGCCAGCTGGTGCCTTGGCGTACATCGACGGCAACACGGGCAGACGGCTGATTTTCTTGTCCAGTAATAACGCCTGGCCTTCATCGGAGAGCGTGTACTGGATAAAGCGCTTGCCTGCTTCGGCGTTTTTTGCGCCGCTGATGAGCGCGATATTCGCCGGGACGATGGCCGTCACACTTGGGTAAACGAATTCGACCGGGAAGCCAGAATTCTTGGGCGCGAGACCGAAGAAATCAACGACCAGGCCGACACCGAATTGTCCGTTGGAGACGCCATCCGGCACGCCAAAGCTGCGGTCAGTGATGGCTGCACAATTGCCGGCGATACGCAGCATCTGGTTCCAGCCTTTTTCCCAGCCTTCGCCTTGCAGAATCGTTTCCAGCGTCAGGTGTGTGGTGCCAGAGCGCGAGGGGGAGGAGATTGCGACATGGCCGAAATACACCGGTGCCATCAGGTCAGCCCATTCTTTCGGATCGGGCAGCTTGTTGGCCTTGGTGTAGCGCGTGTTCCACATAATGCCGTAGCCCGCCAGCGCCTGACCTTTGTACCAGCCTTCCGGATCGTTGATCGGATAGGCGCCAACTTTGGCCGGGATATTCGGGTTGCCACTTTCGACTTTTTGCAGCAGCTTGGCGGTTGCGAGCACTTCAAACGCGTCTGGGGCCGACGCCCAGAACACTTCGGGACGGCTACCTGCGGTCTGTTCGCGCACGTAGGCGATGCCAGCTGCCGTGTTCTTGTTCAGGATTTCAACTTTGTCGGCCGGATATTTCGCTTCATAGGCTTTTTTGTACGCCTCGGTGAGTTCCTTGGGAAACGATGTAATTACACTGATGGTATCGGCGACGGCCGGCCCGGCAAATACGCCGATGATGGTGGCGATGGTAGCTGCCACGAATTTTGGGTGGGTCATCAATCTCTCCGGTTGGTTTTTTTAGTCTGCGGCGATTCTAGCACTTGAAAAAGTCGCGACGTGGCCGCATTTGCGATGCAAACTTGCTTTAGACCATGCCTTGAACATTGATTCACAACGGAGTTTTCCATGACCACAGCTACTGAACAAAAACAGACCCTCTCATTCCAGACTGAAGTCAAACAGCTGCTGCAGCTGATGATTCATTCCCTTTACTCCAATCGCGAAATCTTCCTGCGCGAGTTGGTCTCGAATGCATCCGATGCCATCGACAAGCTCCGCTTCATGGCGGTCACTAACGCAGCGCTGAATGAAAGCGACACAGACCTGAAAATCAGTGTCTCGCTCGACAAGGCCGCGGGCACGATCACCATCGCCGACAACGGCATCGGCATGTCGCGCGAAGAGGTCATCGCCAACATCGGCACCATCGCCAAGTCCGGCACCAAGGAGTTCTTCGCCAAGCTGACCGGCGACCAGCAAAAAGACGCGAGCCTGATCGGCCAGTTCGGCGTGGGTTTTTATTCGGCGTTTATCGTTGCCGACAAAGTCAGCCTGGTCACCCGCGTTGCGGGTGCGCCTGTGAGCGAAGGTGTGCGCTGGGAAAGCAGCGGCGATGGCGAGTTCACGCTGGAAGCCGTGGAAAAAACCACACGCGGTACCGAAGTCACGCTGCATTTGAAAGATGACGCCAAGGAATTCCTCGACGACTGGCGTTTGAAATCGATCATCCGCAAATATTCCGACCATATCCAGATGCCTATCGTGATGCAGAAGTCCGAATGGGACAAGGACAAGCAGGAAGACGTGGTGAAGGATGAATTTGAAACGATCAACAAGGCCAGTGCCTTGTGGACGCGTAGCAAGAGTGATATCTCGGCTGAGGAATACGAAGAGTTTTACAAGCACGTTTCGCACGACTGGGAAAAACCGTTGGCATGGACACACGCGAAAGTCGAAGGCAAGCACGAGTACACCGAGCTGTTGTATCTGCCGTCCAAAGCACCGTTCGATATGTTTGACCGCGATGCCAAGCGCGGCGTGAAACTGTATGTGAAGCGTGTGTTCATCATGGATGACGCCGAGCACCTGCTGCCGCGCTACTTGCGCTTTGTGAAAGGCGTGGTCGATTCGAACAACCTGCCGTTGAATGTGTCGCGCGAAATCCTGCAGGAATCCAAGGACGTCGATGCAATCAAAAACGGCAGCGTGAAAAAAATCATCAGTCTCCTTGAGGACCTGGCTGAAAACCAGAAAGAAAAATACGCGACGTTCTGGAGCGCATTTGGCCGTGTGTTCAAGGAAGGCCTGGGCGAAGATTTCGCCAACAAGGAAAAGATTTCAAAGCTGATCCGTTTCGCCTCAACGCACAACGCTGACGACGCGCAGAATGTTTCATTCGCTGATTACGTATCGCGTATGAAAGAAGGCCAGGAAAAGATTTATTACGTCACGGCCGACAGCTATGCCGCCGCCAAGAACAGCCCGCATCTGGAAGTGTTCAAGAAGAAAGGCATTGAAGTCATCCTGTTCACCGAGAGCGTAGATGAGTGGTGGCTCGGACAGTTTGAAGAATTCGACGGAAAGAAGCTGGCGTCAGTGGCCAAGGGCGATCTGGATTTAGGTGCGCTGGCGGACGAAGCTGAAAAAGAAGCACAGGAAAAGGTCTCCGAGGCGTTCAAACCGTTGGTCGAAAAAATCAAGGCTGCTTTAGGCGACAAGGTCAAGGAAGTGCGCGTGACGCATCGTCTGACTGATTCGCCAGCTTGCCTGGTGGTGGACGAAAACGAGCTTTCCGGCAATCTGGAGCGCATGCTGAAAGCGGCTGGGCAAAAGGTCAATTCTTCACAGCCGATTCTGGAAATCAATCCCGAGCACGCGTTGATCGGCAAGATGAAGCTGACTGACGGCGATTTGTTCACCGAGTGGTCACAGGTGTTGTTTGATCAGGCATTACTCGCAGAAGGCGGTCAGTTGGAAGATCCGGCAACGTTTGTAAAGCGGGTCAATAAGTTGATCGTTGGCACGGCTTAGTGATTGTCGTAGAGGGAAATTTGCGTTCGCAAGTCTGACCGTGACCGAAACGGTGTCGGCCGCTTTGCAGGCGGTCTTCGAAAAAGAGCGTGCCGCTGCGAGGACGTTGCCTGCACGTGACGCCGACGCCGTACGCGCACAGGTGGTGCGAATGTATGCGCGGCTTGAGCATGAGCAGGTTGCAGTCATTGCTGCGGCGAAGCTGGCACTGGAATGCGAGCGCGGCTGCAACTATTGCTGTCATCAACGCGTAGAAGTGCGTCCATACGAAGCGTTTGTATTGGCTGATCACATTCGGGCCCACATGACGGCACCGCAACAGACCGCAGTGAAAGAGAAGCTGGCCGCAAACCAGGCGCGCATTGCACCACTTGCGCCTTTGCAGCACACGCAGGCGGGCATACCCTGTGCGTTGCTGGTGGATGGTGCCTGCAGCGTCTATGCGGCCCGTCCGGCTGCCTGTCGCAAGTACTACTCCCTGTCAGTAAACACCTGTCGCACCGCGTATGAACATCCGACTGAGCCACTCATCGGGCCGCTCGAAGACGATGGTTTGCGTCTGGCCGGCAATGCCGTTGCGCTGGGCTATGCGCGCGGGGTGGAGGAATCCGGGCGAGATGCGGGGCGATACGAGCTACATGCGGCGCTGCTGGAGGCACTGGAAAATCCGAAGGCCGCAAAACGATATCGGGACGGAAAAAAAGCCATTCTCTCAGCCTGAAATTCCAACTGGCTGCTGGGCCAATGCCCATTCGACATGTTCGCGCACCAATGCCGACGGATGGTTGATGTGTCCAGCAAGTACCGTTTTGATGTGGATCGTTGATTGCTGATTTTTTGCGACGCTGAGGGCATTGCCGAGTGCAACGGCAATATTGCGCAGCCAGCGCTCAAAGCCGATGCGTCGAATTGGTGAGCCTTCGAGACGCTGTTTAAAGTCATCTTCGCTCCACTGAAAAAGCGCGACCAGCGCCACGTCATCGAGCCCGTTGCGAACGGCGAAATCGCTTTCGCCAGAGGCAGTGGCAAATTTGTTCCAGGGGCAGATCAACTGACAGTCGTCGCAGCCATAGATACGATTACCCATCAACGGCCGCAGTTCCAATGGGATCGCACCTTTGTGCTCAATGGTGAGGTATGAAATGCAGCGCCGCGCGTCCAGCGTGTACGGCGCGATGATGGCCTTGGTCGGGCAGATGTCGATGCATTTTGTGCAGGTACCGCAGTGCTCACTCACCGTACCGTCGACAGGCAGGGGGAGGTCCGTATAAAGTTCGCCCAGGAAAAACCATGACCCTGCCTCACGGGTGAGCAATAGTGTGTGCTTGCCGCGCCAGCCAAGTCCTGCTTTGCGCGCCAGGGCGACTTCCATAACCGGGGCTGAGTCGGTGAACACGCGGTATTTGAATGGGCCGACCTGCCGCTCGATCCTGGTTGCAAGCGCCTGTAGTTTGCCGCGTAGCACCTTGTGGTAATCGCGCCCTAATGCATAGCGCGAGATGAACGCGGCTTCCGGGTCTTCGAGGGTTTGCCAGCTATCGCGCGCGGCGGGCGGCTGATAGTTCAGCCGCACCGAAATTACCCGCACCGTGCCGGGCACCAGTTCGTCAGGTCGGGTACGCGCCGTGCCATGGCGGGCCATATAATCCATGTCACCGTGATAGCCAGAATCCAGCCACTGCCGAAGATAGATTTCCTCGCGAGTGAGTTCGGTATCGCTGAACCCGATTTCCTGAAAGCCAAGCTCGTGCCCCCAGGTTTTTATCTCGGTGCCGAGTTGCAAAAAATTGATCGTGGTAGTGGGCTTCATCGTTCGAGTTTAGCTTGATCATTTCAAGTATGACTACTTCCGACAATTTGCATCTGCATCTGCATCTCGCGGACGAGGCTGCAACGCTTGTCCTGGGGAGCGCATTGGCGAATGCCCTGAAAGAGAGTTCGTCCGGTGCCCTCATTTATCTGTCCGGGGATTTGGGCGCCGGAAAGACCACACTATCTCGCGGGATACTCCGTGCTTTGGGCTTTTCTGGGCGCGTAAAAAGCCCCACTTATACCCTTGTTGAACTTTATGTAGTTTCTAAGTTAAACTTGTATCACTTTGATTTTTATCGCTTCGGCGAACCTGAGGAATGGCAAGAAGCCGGATTTCGCGATCTCTTCAACGAGACGAATATTTGTCTGGTGGAGTGGCCGGAGAAGGCCGGGGGACTGTTGCCTCCGCCGGACCTGACGATCGCGATGAAATCGTCATTGATCAGTGGCAGGGAGGCGCATCTGGCCGCGCACTCGCCCCGGGGTTTGCAGATGTTGTCGGTATTGACGAGCGCAGCGCTGCCGACATTCGCTCCCCCCACAATGTAACGGTTGAATGCTCCGCGCGCCCAAACCTGGTGCGGCGGGCGTTTCTTTCGTTGCCGTTGATTTTGTCGCCGCTGCTCGCGCGCCATGCGGATGCCGCCACCAAGGTTTCGTCCACCCGCGTCTGGCCTGCCAACGAATACACGCGCGTGACTTTTGAGTCGGCCAGCGCGCTCAAGGTGCAGCACTTTTTTGTGAAGGACCCGGAGCGGCTGGTGATCGACATCGAAAATGCCGAGCTTGGCCCCGCTTTGAAAGAGCTCGCGGCCAAGATTGGCGTGAACGACCCGTACATTCAATCCGTACGCGTCGGCATCAACCGTGCCAACGTGATCCGCGTGGTACTCGACCTGCGCACAGAAGTTAAGCCACAGGTGTTCGCAGTGCCGCCGGCGGGGGAGTTCGGGCATCGCCTGATGCTCGACATCTATCCGGCCAGGCCTAGCGACCCGATGCTTGCCTTGCTCAATGATGACATCGCCGACTTCGGGAAAGACAGTGCCAAGGGTGGTGGTCAGGCTTTCGACCCGGTATCGCGCAAAGACCCAACAATTTCTGCCTCTAGACCGCGAAAAGACGGTCCTGTACTACCGCCAGAACCAAACAATAAAGTGGCGGACTCGACGGCGCCCGCGAAGGAGGTCAGTCCCATCGGCGCGGGCGATTCGAGTATTGATAAATCAGCGAAAACAAATAAATCACCGTCGGTTGTGACCAGCCGAAAAACGCCAAGACCGATCATTGTGGTGGTCGACCCAGGCCATGGCGGTGAAGACCCTGGTGCCATCGGACGTCGCGGCACGCGCGAGAAGGATATCGTGCTGGTCATTGCCAAGCTGCTCAAGGGCAAGTTGCACGACGAGGCCAGCTACCGCATCGCGCTTACCCGCGACGAGGATTTTTTTGTGCCGCTGGAACATCGTGTGCAGCGCGCCCGTCGATTGCGTGCCGATCTGTTTGTGAGTCTGCATGCCGACGCATTCATCCATCCGCAGGCCAACGGCTCATCGGTGTTTGCGCTTTCCGAGCGCGGCGCAACGTCAACGGCGGCCAAGTGGCTGGCAAATCGTGAAAATGAAGCCGATCTCATCGGTGGCGTGAACCTGGGGATGAAGGATGGATTTCTCGCGCGTACCCTGCTCGACCTGTCACAGACGGCGCAAATCAACGATAGCCTGAAGCTCGGCAAGTTGGTGCTCTCGGAATTGGGTGAATTCAATCGTTTACACAAGTCCAGCGTGGAGCAGGCAGGCTTTGCCGTGCTCAAGGCACCCGACATACCTTCAATTTTGGTGGAGACAGCGTTTATCTCTAACCCGGATGAGGAAAAGAAGCTGCGCGACCCCGCGTACCAAAACAAAATTGCCGGCGCCGTTGCAGACGGTATTCGGCGCTACTTCGCGAAAAATCCGCCGATGGCGCGAGCATAAGCCGTCGAGTCAGTACCGTTTTCAGGCGGCAGCGCGTTGCGCCTTGAACATCAGCGTGGTCTCGATTGCCGTCAGTGGTTTGGCAAATAAATACCCTTGATAGGCGTCGCAGGCGTTCGCGCGCAGGAAATCGAGTTGCGCTTGCGTTTCCACGCCTTCGGCCACCGTGCGCAGGCGCAGGCGCTTGGCCATTGCGATGATCGCTTCGGTAATTGAACAGCTGTTGGCGTCATCGGGTATTTGCGATATGAAGCTGGCATCAATCTTGAGGGTTTGCGCGGGCAGCCGACGC
>JAJAYN010000163.1 GCA_026786225.1 Burkholderiales bacterium
ACCACGGGCGTCTCCTGGGCTTGCAGAATGTATAGCGGGCTAAATACACCTTGAATTGCTGCCGCCGAGACTATATTGTCGGAGCCAAATCTCACAACCCAGTCATGAGCATCCTGTGCAACCTCTTTGTTTATTCTTTTACGACTGTTGATTTCGCTGTTTGATCCCTTGCACTCGATTGCCAATACACGGTAATCACGCATTCCCACCACAAGGTCGGCATTGTGTTCGCCGACCAAAACCTCTGTCATGTATTCATTTGGCCCCGGAGCGTCTGCCCGCAGGTTTTTGATAGGCCCGGATTTTCTTGCTTTGATGAAACCGGCGTCCAAGAGAATGCGCTCAACAGCACTTTGCAACGTCGTACGCTCGTCTCCACGACGGATAGTTTGCACGCGCTGGGAAGACGCTGCGACGGTAGAAGCAAGAATTGCTTTCTCGATTTCCATCTCGGTTGGCACACGTTGTTCAATAATCCACGGGAAGCGCTTCGGATCGAGGACGGCGACAATCACATCGCGAATTGCCTTGGCTCGTTCCGGGCTTTGCGACACTTGTGTCCAGGCGAGTTTGTTACCAATGAGTGTTTCCAAGTCATCCTTGGAAATCGGTGGCGCACACAGATATCGAAGCGCCGTCAAGAGGTCATCGTCTTTCAGCAAAGAGGCGATCAATTCAGGATTCACTGGATCAGAAAACACCTCAGCCAATCGAGGCGTGATGTCTCTGTTGGCAATTTCCAATACTTCAAATGCCTTTAGGTATTGCTCCTTTGGCTCGCCGAGGCGACGCGTGCGGAAAAGGTGGCGCGCCTTCGCCGCGTCCGCGGTGATTTCCTCAATCGTCCACCTTTTTGTGTCGTGCGGCCAAGTCATCGCGTACTGCGCACTCTGGCGAGGCTTTCCAAGCGCGGAATTCTAAGGCGCATTACCTCACCCGGCTCAAACTTGATGAGGCCCCCCGCATAGGTCCTGCCTGAATTAGTCGATACATTGCTATTGAGCCAATCGACCAACGCGTCGAGCACGTCATCCGAAATCGGCATCTTCGGATATAGCCCGTGCGCAACATTTATCAACCGGGCTCCGCAAATATTTCGTACGAAACGAGGCGGGCGGCGCGCCATATAAGTCATCACAATTGGTGCCGGTGCGCGAAGCCCAACGCGGTGCCAAGGCTTTCGGTGAGATGCGATATACCCCGTATGCGCCAACCTCGATTTCGCCCATTTGAGAAATTCGTCTACTTCCAATTGCTCCGCCACACCCAACTCCAGAAGGTCGGCAGGCAGATCGATAACGCGTCGGAGTGCATTTGCGTTATCCAGTCGTGCCGTTGAAAGTGATAGCAAATCTTTGGCGCATGTCACGGCGGCAAAACACACCTTGTCGGGAAGTGGTCCTTGATATGCGCCACTGACCCACACCGCGTTCATCCCGGTAACCTGCCCACGATGTACCGATAGCACATCGCCTAGCTGGATAGAATTCGATAACCCAATGGTTTCGTCCTGCGGACGCAACAAATCTGACCAACGCGCCGCGAGCTGGCAAGCGCTCGTATCAAAACGTGCAAACCCATTCGGGTGTTGCAATGCCGCAAGTGTTTCCACCTGGCGAATGTCGACAATGTTGTTGGGTTTTCCGACCTCGATCAGCGTAAGTGTCGACGTCGCCATCGCATCCTCAAAAATTGGGATTCGGGCATCGACCACCGTGATCTCTGCCATCGACGCCTTTGTGAGTATCAATTCCCTTAGCGATCTTCCATACTTTGTTTCCAGCCATTCAGCCGCAGTAATAAAAAAAACCAGGTCACCAGGACGCGAACTCGCAATGGCCTTTGCAAAAAAATGCAGATGCAAGCCGGCAAGCTGACTCGCCTTCACGCCCATCGTCTTCATAATCGCTTGATACCAAGACTTCCAAGCTGGACTGATTTCGTGGTGCCTGACATATGGCGGGTTGCCGATATAGAGCGTTTTGCCGACGATTGGTGCTAGAGCGACATCGCGAAAATCCTGCCTGACTACGGTTACCCGGTCGGCAATTCCTGAAAGCGTCAAGTTTTCTTGCAATAACGCTGCCAGCTTTACGTTGCATTCAACAGCAATAATTTTTGCGTTCGGGAAGGCCTTTGCCGCAGCGATCGAAAATCGCCCTGTCCCGGCACCACAATCTACAACACGCTGAACGTCGAGATTTCGTCTCACCACCTCTTCCACCATCTGTTCTACAACGAAATGAGGGGTCAAGGTAATTCCCTGCGGCCTGCGGGATTGAGGGCTATTCTCCTTACAAAAGGCAACGCCCAAGGCATCGACTTCGATGCCTCGCGCGAACGCTCCGGGCTGGGAAGTGAATAGCTGGAGCGTATTGGGCACCGAAATCGATGCTGAAGCGATTTCTAAACTATCCATCTTGATTTTTTCATGGCTTGGAGCAAGTGAATGACCAATCAAATATACTGTATGCAAATACAGATGTATATGCGGTGCCGAGATACCCAAGTCCGGACTGCCACTAACGCAGGCTCAGCTCTATATCTGGCGCGGCGTTCCAGCCATTTCTGCCCATCAAAGCCCGCCAAATGGCGGTCTACGCAAAACGAAATTAAGTCTTTAGCGCTGCGAGCACTTCATCCAGCATCTTCTTGGCATCGCCAAACAGCATGCGGTTGTTCTCTTTGTAGAAAAGTGGATTGTCGACACCCGCGTAACCCGACGCCATGCTGCGCTTCATGACGATCGAGGTCTTGGCCTTCCAGACTTCCAGTACCGGCATACCGGCAATCGGGCTGCCCGGGTCATCCTGTGCGCTCGGGTTGACGATGTCGTTGGCGCCGATGACCATCACCACATCAGTCTGCGGAAAGTCTTCGTTGATCTCGTCCATCTCCAGCACGATGTCGTAAGGCACTTTCGCCTCGGCGAGCAATACGTTCATGTGGCCCGGCATGCGGCCCGCGACCGGATGAATACCGAAGCGTACATTGACGCCTTTTTCGCGCAGATAGCGGGTGATGTCGTTGACGGTGTGCTGCGCTTGCGCAACCGCCATGCCGTAGCCGGGCACGATGATCACGCTTCTGGCATCGCGCAGCAATTCGGCGGTCTCGTCTGCGTTGACGGGCACCACTTCGCCCGCAGGCTGGCCATTGTCAGCCGCTTTCACCACGGTACCGCCACCGGAGCCGAATCCACCCGCGATCACGCTGATGAAGTTGCGGTTCATCGCCTGACACATGATGTACGAGAGAATCGCACCGCTGGAGCCGACCAATGCGCCCGTCACGATGAGCAAATCGTTCGACAGCATGAAACCTGTCGCCGCTGCCGCCCAGCCCGAGTAGCTGTTCAGCATCGACACGACGACAGGCATGTCAGCACCACCGATGGCCATGACCATATGTATGCCGAACAGCAATGCGATGACCGTCATGATCATGAGCGGTGTCATGCCTTGCTGAATGGTTTGCGCGGCCATAAATTCACGGCCAAACCAGATAACCGCGATCA
>JAJAYN010000164.1 GCA_026786225.1 Burkholderiales bacterium
ATTCTGAAAGAAGCACTCGGTCGCGACAAGAGTCGCCACGAAATTACGCTAAAGCTGCTGGAGATTTATCACAATCGCAAGAGCACCCAGGCCTTTGAAACCGTTGCGCGCGAATTCAAGGATAGCGTTGGTGAATCAAGTCCACATTGGGCGAAGGCTGCTGCAATGGGCGCGGCGATCGACCCGCAGAACGCATTGTATGCCGGTAGCGGCGCCGCCTACGCGACAACCGGCGCATTCGTCGCCGGTGGCGCGGCTCTGGCGGCTGTTTCTGCACCGGCAAGCGCCGAGCATGGGGCTCCACCGGATCTTGATTTTGATCTTGGGTTTTCGGATACATCCGGAGCTCCTGCTTCTGCAATCGATATTTCTGCGCCCAATAGCGATCAGCCAGCACCAGTCGGCGGCACCGATTTTGATCTTGATCTGGACTCATCGGCGGGTCAGGCAACGCATGCAGACATCGGTTTGAAACCCGATGCACCGGGTGCGGGACTGGATTTTGATTTAGCCATTGATGTGCCTGACGCGGCGGCCAAGCCTGCGCCTGCAGCTGAAGCTGAAGCCTCGTCCTTTGATTTTGATCTATCAGCATTGTCACTTGATGAACCGTCGCATCTGGCCACGCAAAAAATGACAGCTGCGCCCCAAGCGCCAGTTGCGAAGACCGCTGCGCCGGCAAAGGCATCATCATCATTTGGCGAGTTGAGCCTTGATCTCGACGTTCCAGCCGCATCCGGCGGCGCTGACAGCGGTGCTGTAGCGACCAAGCTCGAATTAGCCAAGGCTTACGTGGAAATTGGCGACAGGGATGGCGCCAAGGAAATTTTGCAGGAGGTCTTGCGCGAGGGCTCCGCGGCCCAGCAGTCCGAGGCCAACAAGCTGCTCGCAAGCCTTTGATATTTTCGATGTTTGGGAATTAGGGCGCGGCAACGCGCCCTTTGTTTTGGTGAAGATAAATGCGCGTCGCACTTGGGCTCGAGTATCGCGGCACTCAATACTGTGGTTGGCAGACTCAACTAAATGGTTGTGCAATACAGGACCATCTCAAACGGGCGCTCGAAAAATTCCTGGGGGAGCCGGTCTCTACAACCTGCGCTGGCCGGACGGATAGCGGCGTTCATGCGATGTTGCAAGTGGTGCATCTGGACACCGGCATTGAACGGGACGACTTGTCGTGGATACGTGGTACCAACGCTGGTTTGCCGAACGACATTCGGGTTATCTGGGCTAAGCGCGTCGGCGATGACTTTCATGCGCGTTTTTCCGCAACGGCACGCACATACCGCTACTTGCTGCTGAACGACGCCGTTGAGTGCGCAGCGTTTCACGGCCTTTCAGGCTGGTTTCACGCGCCGCTTGATATCGCGAAGATGCGGGTGGCTGCTGAAATGTTGCTGGGCGAGCACGATTTCTCTGCTTACCGTGCCGCTGAATGCCAGGCCAGGTCTCCGGTCAAAACGATGTTTGAAACCAGCATTGAAACGCTGACGAATCCTGGTGCTGGAGATGCTGCTGGCGGGTTGATGGTGTTTACACTTCGTGGCAATGCGTTCTTGCACCACATGGTACGCAACATCGTTGGCGAGCTGATCTACGTGGGTGCCGGTCGGCGAAGTCTCGCCGAGTTCGGCGAGGTTTTTGCAGGACGTGATCGTGCCAGAGCGGCGCCCACCTTCGCACCCGACGGTCTTTATCTCTCCAGCGTCGAATACGATGCGCGATTTGGCCTGCCAGCTATGCGCAAGCGCCATCCATTTGGACTGTAAAATGCTCCGTACCCGCATCAAAATTTGCGGCATCACCCGTGTTGAAGACGCGCTTTGTGCGGCAAACACTGGCGCCGATGCCATCGGTTTGATTTTCTATGCCGCCAGCCCGCGTGCGGTGACGATCGAGCAGGCCGCCGCGATTTCAAGCGTATTGCCACCTTTCGTTTCAACCGTCGCGTTGTTCGTCAATGCTGCCGCAGAAGAGGTCAATGAAGTGATCGGTCGGCTGCGGCCCGCCATCCTGCAGTTTCATGGCGATGAAAGCGCTTCTTTCTGCGCTCAATTTGACATGCCTTATCTAAAAGCAGTCCGCGTCGGCGCAGGGATGGCCACTGAGGATTTGTTAGAATGTGCAAAGAAATTCAGCGCTGCACGTGCCTTGTTGTTCGATACCATGGCGCATGGCCTGTACGGTGGCAGCGGGGAATCTTTCGACTGGAATTTGATACCAGAGCAGATGCGTGACCGTGCTGTTCTTTCAGGTGGGTTGCACCCGGAAAACGTGGCGGGTGCGATTCGGCTGATCAGGCCGTGGGCGGTGGATGTATCCAGCGGTGTTGAGGCGAGCAAAGGCGTCAAGGACCACGCCAAAGTCCGCAAATTTAATGAGGAAGTGCGAAATGCAGACGCAGGCTGAACACTATGATTTTCCCGATGCCAAAGGGCATTTCGGTCCATATGGTGGTGTGTTCGTAGCAGAAACGCTGCAAGCGGCGCTGCTTGCGCTAAATCACGAATACGAAAAAGCCAAGGCGGACCCGGCGTTTGTAGCCGAGATTCAACGTGAACTCAAACACTATGTGGGTCGTCCCAGCCCGATATATCACGCCCGGCGGCTCTCCGAAGAACTCGGTGGTGCGCAGATTTACTTGAAACGCGAAGACCTGAACCACACCGGCGCGCACAAGGTGAACAATACAGTGGGGCAGGCGATGCTCGCGCGCCGCATGGGCAAGCGTCGCGTGATCGCCGAAACAGGTGCCGGGCAGCACGGCGTCGCTACGGCAACGGTTGCAGCGCGCTACGGCATGGAGTGTGTCGTGTACATGGGTAGCGAAGACATCCGGCGTCAGGCGCAAAATGTCTATCGAATGAAGCTGCTCGGCGCGACCGTCGTGCCAGTGGAAAGCGGCTCCAGGACCTTGAAGGACGCATTGAATGAGGCCATGCGCGATTGGGTGACGAATGTGGAAAATACTTTCTACATCATCGGAACCGTGGCCGGGCCACATCCATATCCGATGATGGTGAGGGATTTCAATTCCGTAGTCGGCAAGGAATGCCTCACACAAATGCCGGAGATGATCGGGCGCCAGCCGGATGCGGTGTTGGCGTGCGTCGGTGGCGGATCAAACGCGATGGGCATTTTTTATGATTACATTCCCCATGCGAACGTGCGCCTGATCGGCGTGGAGGCCGGCGGGGAAGGCGTGGCCACGGGTCGCCACGCCGCCTCATTGACAGCAGGGTCGCCTGGAATCCTTCACGGCAATCGCACGTACCTGATTCAGGATGCCAATGGCCAGATTATCGACACGCATTCTGTGTCTGCAGGCCTGGACTATCCCGGTGTTGGCCCGGAGCACGCCTGGCTGAAAGACACCAGACGCGCCGAATATGTTGCGATCAATGATGATGAGGCGCTGGATGCTTTTCATCGCTTGTGTCGCACGGAAGGAATTATTCCGGCGCTCGAATCGAGTCATGCCGTTGCACAAGCCATGAAAATGGCACCTGCGATGCGCAAAGACACCGTGCTGCTGGTGAATCTTTCCGGACGCGGCGACAAGGAAATGGCGACCGTGGCAGAGCGGTCGCAAGCTGTGATGGGCACGCCGCAATAATGTCGCGCGCGGCGTCACGAATCGCCACGACGTTCGCCCGACTGGCGAGCGAAAATAGAAAGGCGCTCATCCCGTTTGTCACGGCCGGCGATCCTTCGCCTGCCATCACCGTCCCGCTGATGCACGCGATGGTGGACGCTGGTGTAGACATCATTGAATTGGGCGTACCTTTTTCTGATCCGATGGCGGACGGCCCGGTCATACAGAGATCTTCCGAGCGCGCGTTGAAGTTCGGTGTTGGCCTGAACGATGTCTTGGCCTACGTCGGTGAATTCCGCAAAAAAAATCAGACAACCCCAGTCGTGTTGATGGGCTATGCGAACCCGATCGAACGGATGGGGATGAAGTTGTTCGCCGAACGCGCATCGGCCTCGGGTGTGGATGGGGTGCTTGTGGTGGACTATCCACCGGAGGAAAGCCTCGCGCTGCGCGAAACGATGGATGCAGCCGGCATTGACGTTATTTACCTGCTGTCGCCGACTTCATCGTCCGAGCGCATCAAATTGGTGTCTGCCGCAGCGCGAGGCTATATTTACTATGTCTCGCTCAAGGGCGTTTCGGGCGCGGCCAACATCGACGCCAGTGATGTTGAATTAATGATCGCAAAAATCAAAGCCCAGACGAATTTGCCAGTCGGGGTCGGCTTCGGTATTCGCGATGGTGAGACCGCCAGGAAAATTGCCCGTTTTGCCGACGCTGTTGTAATTGGCTCGCGGCTCATTCAGGAGATGGAAGCTTCCACAGCGGACAATGCCGTCGAGTGCGTCCGCGTGCTCTTGAGCGACATTCGCGCAAAGATGGATTTATGAGCTGGTTCAGAAAACTGCTGCCACCAAAGATCAAATCCAACAGTACCGCACCAAAAAAAGCGGTACCCGAAGGGCTTTGGAGCAAGTGTCCTTCCTGCCAGGCGACGCTCTATTTCACTGATCTCGAAAACAATCAACACGTCTGCCCCAAATGCAGTTACCACAATCGCATTTCGGCGCGTGCGCGCCTGGATATGTTTTTTGATCCGGAAGGTCGGGCCGAGATCGGCAGCGAAGTGGTACCGATAGACACGCTCAAATTTCGGGATGCAAAAAAATACGGCGAACGACTTGAGGCCGCAGAGCAAGCGACGGGTGAAACCGATGCGCTGGTCGTCATACAGGGAACTGTGCTCGCTGTGCCGCTCATTGCGGCCGCCTTCGAGTTCAATTTCATGGGTGGCTCGATGGGATCTGTGGTCGGTGAGCGATTTGCGCGCGCGGTCGAGGCATGTGCAGATGAAAAAATGCCGTTTGTATGTTTTACGGCATCAGGTGGAGCGCGCATGCAGGAGGGTCTACTTTCCCTGATGCAAATGGCCAAAACGACGTCGTGCCTGCACCAGCTTTCCAAATCGCGCTTGCCTTTTATTTCTGTACTCACCGACCCTACGATGGGCGGCGTCTCTGCCAGCTTTGCGATGTTGGGCGACGTGGTCATCGGCGAACCCGGTGCGCTCATTGGTTTTGCCGGCCCTAGAGTGATCGAGCAGACGGTGCGCGAAACACTGCCGGAAGGATTTCAACGCGCCGAATTCCTGCTCGAAAAAGGCGCCATCGACATGATTGTGGACCGGCGTAAGATGCGCGCCAGAATCGCGCAGTTGGTCACGCTATTGCAAAAAGAGCCCGCTCCGGTGGTAGCGAACGCATAAAGCGGAGGCCCGCATGGATATTGGCTTTCAGGCCTTTTTCATGCTGTAAGCCGCGCCAGTGCTGGAGCTTAACACCCTGAACGCATAGGCCACAACATGACCCCTGAAGATCTGCGTGCGAAACTCATTCGCAATTTCAACGACGCGCCACTGGAAACATCTGACCGCAGTCCGCTTTATGACGGCGTGCGCAGCGCGAGACTCGCACGCGGTACCGCAGCTCAAAAGATGGGCGCATCTATCGACATCGTGCCGCCTGGCAAGCGTTCCTGCCCTTACCATTTTCATTATGTCGAAGAAGAAATGTTTTTGGTCCTTGAGGGCGGGGGCACCTTGCGGGTTGCAGGCGAAATGCTGCCAATTCGCGCTGGCGACATTGTCTTCATCCCACCTGGGCCGGAATATCCGCACCAAATCCTCAATACGTCCGACAAGCCGTTGAAGTATCTGTCGTTCTCGATCAACGCAGATACCGAAATCTGCGAGTATCCCGACTCCCAAAAGTATCTGGCTTACTCGCGCACGAAGGGGCCGCTACTGGATGGTGGCCGCATGCATCGCGCGTCAGGCGAATTGGACTATTGGGATGGTGAGGCTTGAAGTTGGCGTGGTTGGCACGAGTAACGGCCGATAACGCGTAACCCTCAAATTCAGGCGCGGGTTGGCCCCGGCGGGACACAAAAAATCACACTGCGAATTGGTCTGTCATGGCATGCTTGCCACCTCTTGTGTCTAGCCTCTATCCCAGTGCGTAACAATCGTTGTCGCCCCATGAATTCCAGTTTGATTGTCGTCGCGTCGCTGTTTCTATTCGCGCTGTTCGCATGCCCCGTTGCGGCGCTCGACACGAAAAAGCCGCTCGCTGAGTTTATGCATCAGACGTGGTCTGTTGATAATGGCCTGCCGCAGAGCACGATACGTGACATCTGCCAAACAAAGGATGGCTATCTTTGGTTTGCCACGCATGAGGGCGTGGCGCGATTCGATGGTTTGGTGTTCACGGTATTCGACGAATCCAACGCGCCGGTGTTGAGTGGCAGTGGCGTCGTCGCACTCCTGGCACAAAACGACGGCGGATTGCTGCTCGGCCTGCGTGACGGCGGACTGGTGCGTTTTTACCAAGGTAAATTCGTACAGGTGAATCCGAAGGGCGGCTTGCCGGCTGGATCCATTTCCATCCTGGCCGAAGACCCCACCGGTGCCTTGTGGGTTGGCACCACCACCAGCGGGCTCGCGCGCATCGTCAACGGTGAATCCCGCATTTACGCGGTTGCAGACGGCCTGCCGGGAAATTGGGTCACAGCGGTCCGACCTGCAGAAAATGGGGATATCTGGATCGGCACCATGCAAGGCGCGGTGATTTTTCGCGATGGAAAGATCGTCAAACAGCCGACCAACTCGTGGCTGGATACAGCCAGTATCGAGGCGATCGTGCAGGACGAAAAAAAACGCCTTTGGTTCGCAACGAGTGGTGAGGGACTGGCTGTAAAAACGGGTGAATCAATACGCAGGTATCGACGCGCCAATGGACTGGCCAGCGACAACCTGGTGAGCCTGCACATTGACCGCGACGGCGGGCTATGGATTGGCACACTGGAGGGCGTCCAGCGCCTGGTAGACGAAAAATTTGAGGCGTTTGCTTCAGCCGACGGCCTGACGAACAATTACATTCGCGACATTTTCGAGGATGCCGACGGTAGTGTATGGGTCGGTACCGACCGCGGCATAGACCGCTTCCGCGATAGTCCGATCATCACCTGGGGAAGTCGCAAAGGTCTAACGGAGGCATTCACACGCGTGGCCATCGAGGATCGCAAAGGCACCATCTGGGTGGGCACTTCGGACGGACTATTTGCGATTACGCCGACGATTGTGCGGCGGTACGGTCGGGAACAAGGCTTGCTCAATGGCGCAATTTTGTCGCTCGCCGAAGATGGCGACGGCACACTTTGGGTCGGAACCAACGGTGGTGGTCTGCATCGCATGAAAGGCGAGCGCTTCGAGCTGATCTCGGCAAAGCTGGGGCTTTCTACGGCATCGGTGCGCGCCATTTTGCCGACCGCGGACGGCAGCCTGTGGATTGGAACAAATGCCGGGTTGATCAAGTCTACCTGGCGCGGCGAAGCTGGCACGGTGCGGCTGGGTACGACAGATGGATTGCCCAGTGAACAGATAAACGCGTTGTTTGAAGACGCAAAGGGTCAAATCTGGATTGGCGCACGAGGCGGGCTTAGTTTCCTGACGAAGAGCGTACCGATGCATGTCAACGCGCTGGCGCAGGCACCTGGTTCCACTGCTACGGTGCTCGCAATCAATGCAGATTCCGACGGACGCCTCTGGGTGAGTACCGTCAGCGGCCTCGGACTGGTGCGAACAGAAGGCAGCCAGCAATCGTTGCTGTTGTTCACAAAAAAAGAAGGCATCAATGCACAGACTTATTTCAGCGCCATCGACGACGCGCGCGGCAATCTCTGGTTGTGTTCCAATCGCGGCATTTTCAAGGTTGCGAAAGCGCAGATAGACGACGTCATTGCCGGAAAGCGAATCGCGGTCGAGCCGATGGCTTTCGGGCGTGCTGAAGGCATGAAAACCGCGCAATGCAATGGCTCCTCGCAGCCGGCTGGTTGGCGAACCCGGGATGGCCGACTTTTGTTCCCCACTGCGTTAGGCCTGGCAGTCGCTGAACCGGGGCGCCAGGCCACAGATAGTCTGCAGGCGCCGCCGGTGCACATTCAATCGGTACTTCTCAACGCTGTCCCGCGCACGCCGAATGCCGACGGCGTTCTGGTAGTGCCATCCGGACAGCAGCGAATGGAGATATCTTATGTCGGGCTAAATCTTGCTGATCCTGACAAAGTCCGCTATCGCTATCAATTGATTGGCTTCGACAGTGAATGGGTGGACGCCGGTCGGGAGACGAAGGCCGTCTACACCAATGTAGCGGCGGGCACCTATGTCTTCCGTGTATTGGCTGCGCGTGTGGGCGGACCGTGGAGCGAACCCGGTGCAATGATGAAGATTGAAAAACAATTGCGCCTGCACGAAACGATCTGGTTTCGCGTCCTTTTTGCCGTTGGATTCCTGCTGATGGTATTCGTGATCTATCGGGGACGTACTGCGCAACTGAATGCGCAGAGAATACGCTTGCATCTGATGATTGACGAGCGCACCCGGGATCTGGAATTGGAAAAACAGAAGCTCGAGTCGATCAACAAGGAAAAAGCGCACCTGCTGCTACAGGTTGCGGATGCCGCAAAAGAATATGAGCGCCTATCCAAAGAAGACAGCCTTACCGGACTGAGCAACCGCCGCGAATTGGATCGCATCCTCAGTCATGAGCTTGAACGCGCAGTGCGCAACGGCAGACCGCTGTCGATCGCGCTTGCGGACATTGATTTCTTTAAGAAAATAAATGATCTTTACTCTCACGCAGTCGGCGATGAAGTGCTACGTGTGGTCGCCAATATCCTGAAGCAAGGCTGCCGCGGAATCGATATGGTCGGCCGCTACGGCGGTGAAGAATTTGTGTTGGTTCTTCCGGAGGCGGATCTCGACGTTGCGCGACAGATTTGCGAACGCTTGCGCGTCGCCATTGAACAATTTGATTGGCCCAGCAAGCAGGCCAGACCAAAGCTGACGATGAGCTTTGGTTTGGTCACGCTGACCGGCGAGACGACCTTTGAGCGCCTCGTCGCGCTGGCAGATGCCAAACTGTACGAAGCCAAGGCCGGCGGCCGCAATCGCGTTTGTAGCTAGCTGGTCCCGCGTGTAACGCCTGCAACACATGATGAACACGGCTACGCACCATCGGGCAGGGCAGCCTGCTTCAAGCCTCAAACAAATGGGAACTTCTAATAACCTCCGTTCGTGCTGAGGTATCGAAGCACATCGATGCTTAGTCGTTGATTATTCATGTGCCGCAAGGCCCTTCGATACCTCAGGGCGAACGGAAAAGAGGTTATTAGAAGTTCCCAAATAGCAACCGCCATATTCGGCGAGCCTTCGCAGGCCAAAATGCCTGAAGTGCCGCGCCCGTCGCGGCGTTTATTGTCGTTATGCGGGTTTGACGCGAAAATACACCACCTCGCATGCGCCAATCTGCAGTCTGTCGCAAAGCACTGTCGCAGCGCATGCCGATTCCTAGAATGGTCTTACTTATTCCAGGAGACCGCGATGAAAACAAACAACCGCACGCTCAATCACATCCTGATTGCCGCCGTTACTGCCGCCACATTTGCTGCCGTTACCTCGGGTGCCGCGCAGGCGGAAGAGAGCGACAAGCCCAAGTCGAACCATTTTTCGTGGAACTTCAACATCGATTTTGGCCATCACAACAGCTACGGCGGCAACCGCACAAAAGGTTCGGGTGTGATGAAGGAAGAAACCCGCGCGGTCGCCAATTTTTCGCGGCTGGTTCTGGCATTGCCCGCGACGGTAATACTTTCCCAGGGGCCAACCGAATCGCTCACGATTACCACCGACGATAACCTGCTGCCACTGATGGCAACGCGCGTGGAAGGTGGCGAACTCATTATCGATGCCGATAAATCGCGCGGTTTTTCTACCAAACGAGAAATAAAAATCCGGCTGACCGTCAAGTCGCTCAATGGCATCACCATCAAAGGATCTGGCGACGTGATCGGCGATCAATTGAAAAGCGACAAGCTCGATATCGCCATCGCCGGATCCGGC
>JAJAYN010000165.1 GCA_026786225.1 Burkholderiales bacterium
GGACTGCCTTTGTTTGTATCAATTGGTTCGGTTTTATAGCTCATGTTCATTTCTCCGGAATGTTGGGATGGTTGTCCAATGCCGCATAGTCTGCGCGGAGCGCTTCAGCGGGCCGCATAGACAATAACTAATGGCTCTTGCGTGTACTGGTCTGCTTACCGACTGCGCGCTTGGTGCTCGTCGCCGATTTGCCGCTCGATGATTTGTCTTTTCCTTTATCGTTGATCAAACTCATCATGGTTGTCTCGCGTAATTGTTCGCTAATGGGGCCATTGCTGCTTACTGCTTTCTTGCTATTTGGCATTCGTATCTCCTCAAGAATGAAACAACGGATGGAATCGTTGTCATACGAAAACCATGGCAACGAACCCAGATAGTGAACCCGGTTGCGGTTGCAATCTGTAGGCCCGATTGCGCATTTGCTGTCGGCGGGAGTCCACAGCGCGGGGTGAAGTTGTAGGAGTGGCTCGGTGCATGCTGGACTGCGCATGTACGCGACCAGCGCTCAGTGCAACTTTGAAGAACGCCATTCGGCGGGCATCGCAGACACAAAATTGCCTGAAAGCCGCGCCATTGCTGGAGTTTCATTGTCTTTTGCGGCAGAAAGCGCGTCTGCACCGGCTGCAATATGCGTGTCTTGTGGATGCGGCATAATTGCCGGGCGGCAAAATCAAAAGACAAATCCCGCCGCAACACCGCTGGCACCGCATCACCTCACAGGAGAGAACCATGTTCAATCGCATCAAACTTCTGGCCGCGTCGCTACTCGCCATGGCGTCCATCGCCCTGCCCGCCGCCGCGCAAAACGCCATCTGCTACAACTGTCCGCCCGAGTGGGCAGACTGGGGAACGCAGTTAAAACTCATCAAGGAAAAAACCGGCGTCACCGTTCCGCAGGACAACAAGAACTCCGGCCAATCGCTCTCGCAACTCGTTGCCGAAAAAGCCAATCCGGTTGCCGACGTCACCTATCTAGGCGTGACCTTCGGCATCCAGGCGAAAAAAGAAGGCGTGGTCACCAACTACAAACCGGCCAACTGGGCCGACATCCCCGATGGCTTGAAAGATCCCGATGGCGCCTGGTTCACGATCCACTCCGGTACGCTGGGATTTATGGTGAACGTCGACGCGCTTAAGGGAAAACCAATTCCGAAATCCTGGGCCGATTTGCTGAAGCCTGAATACAAAGGGCTGATCGGCTACCTCGATCCACCGAGCGCGTTTGTCGGCTACGTCGGTGCAGTGGCGGTGAATCAGGCGATGGGCGGCACCATGAACGACTTCGGCCCGGCCATCAAATATTTCACGCAACTGCAAAAGAACGAACCGATTGTTCCCAAGCAGACGTCCTATGCGCGCGTGCTTTCGGGTGAAATCCCCATCCTGCTCGACTACGATTTCAACGCCTACCGCGCCAGGTACAAAGACAAAGCCAACGTCGCGTTTGTGATTCCCGCAGAAGGCACCGTCGTGGTGCCGTACGTCATGAGCCTTGTGAACAAAGGGCCGAATGCAGCCAATGGGAAAAAGGTGCTCGATTTCGTGATGTCCGATGAAGGCCAGGCCGTATGGGCGAACGCGTATTTGCGTCCGGTGCGTGCGAGTGCCGTGTCGAAAGAAGCGGCGGCGCGTTTCCTGCCCGCAGCCGAATATGCCCGCGCAAAGACCATCGACTACGCCAAGATGGCTGAGGTACAGAAGGGGTTTTCTGATCGGTATTTGAAGGAAGTGAAGTAGCGACGCATCACGCCCCCCTTTGGCAAAGGGGGGCTTCACTCCCAGTCGGCGAAGGGACGCGAATCCATTCCCCATGAAACCCACCCACCGAGAATCCCTCCGCCACATCGTGCTGCTACTGCCGGCACTCACCATCTTCTCAGCCTTCTGGTTGCTGCCGATGGCGCGGCTGGTTTCCGTCGGTGCCAGCGGCGAGATGGGCGTTTCTGCTTACTGGGCGGTCATAACCGATCCGCGCTATTTCAGTAGTCTCGTTTCCACCATCGTGCTTTCCGCGACGGTCACGTTCGCGACCATCATCATTTCGGGTATCACCGGCATGTTCCTGCAGCGCAACCATTTTTTCGGTCGCCGTTTCCTGTTGGCCACGCTCACCTTTCCGCTCGCATTCCCCGGCGTCGTCGTCGGTTTTATGGTCATCCTGCTGGTCGGCCGCCAGGGTGTGGTTGGCAGTGTGACGGAGTGGCTGTTCGGCGAGAAGCTGGTGCTCGCCTATTCGATGGCGGGGCTATTTCTCGGCTACCTTTATTTCTCGATTCCCCGCGTCATCCTCACCATCATGGCCGCCGCCGAAAAACTTGACGGTGCACTCGAGGAAGCGGCGCGCTCACTTGGTGCATCGCCATGGCAAGTGGTCCGCGATGTCATGATCCCCGGCTTGAAACCCGCCCTGATTTCTTCCGGCGCCATCTGTTTTGCCACCAGCATGGGCGCGTTCGGGACGGCGTTCACACTGGCCACCAAGATCAATGTTTTGCCGATCACCATCTATAGCGAATTCACCAACTACGCCAATTTCTCGCTCGCAGCAGCGCTGTCCATCGTGCTGGGACTCATCACCTGGCTGGCACTGGCATTGGCGCGGTCGATGGCCGGCTCAACGGTCGCCGCCGCGGCCTGATCCTGCATAGGCGCGCAATGTGGTGTGAGGCACATAGAAAACGATGAAACGCTCCCTGCGCTTCTACCTTCAACTCGCGTTTACGGTCGTCGTCTGCGCCTTCCTGGTGGTGCCGGTGGTGCTCTCCATCATGGCGGGCGTCACGGAGAATTTCTTCGTTGGCATCAAGAGTGGCCTCACGTTTCGCTGGGTCGTGGAAGTCTGGACGCTGTACAACAAGACCATCTTTCTCTCGATCGGCATCGCTCTGGCCACACTTGCCGTGACATTGCTGATCGGCATTCCCGCCGCTTATGTGCTCGCGCGCCGCCAAAACCGCTACACGCGCTGGATCGAAGAACTGATAGTGTTGCCGGTCGCCGTGCCGGGCCTGGCGACTGCATTGGCGCTGATCCTGCTCTATGGCCAGTTCAGCGGTTTTCGCATCAGCTGGACCTTCATCCTCGTCGGCCACGTGTTGTTCACGCTGCCCTTCATGGTGCGCTCGGTGCTGGCCGTGATGAGCGCAATCGATTTGAAAACGCTGGAAGACGCAGCGGCCAGCCTCGGTGCAAGTTTCACGCAACGCTTCTTCCACGTCATCCTGCCCAATTGCCGGCAAGGCATTCTGGCGGGCGCACTGATGGTCGTGACATTGTCGATGGGCGAATTCAATATCACCTGGATGCTGCATACACCACTGACCATGACGCTGCCGGTGGGTCTCGCCGATAGTTATGCGTCGATGCGCCTCGAAATCGGTTCGGCATACACCATCGTTTTCTTTATCATGATCATCCCCTTGCTGGTCGCCATGCAGTGGATGAGTGAACCTGCCAAAGTTAAACCTAGATTCCTCAGTTGACCGCTCGTCTAAATCAATATGTGCTTGTTGAATTTGAACACTATCGCTTTCTGCTCAATCACCTTCTGGGTTAGATCGCTACGGGCTTGATTGCACGCTTTTGTGCCTTCCTAGCGGCGTTGTTCCTCCTAGCAGGGTGGAGCCTGCGTCGTCGTCACGTCTTGCCTGAAAGCCGCAAAAACGCACACGCACACCCGTCCAACCGAGGAATCTAGGCTTGAAAACATGGATAACAACTCAGGTAACCCAGCCAAACTAAACACCGTGGGTATACGGCTCAACGCGTGCGGCAAGACGTTCCCGGATGGCACGCGCGCACTCGAGCCGGTTCAACTCGAAATCAATCCCGGCGAAACCGTGGTGCTGCTCGGCCCCTCCGGCTGCGGCAAGACAACCATGCTTCGCATCATCGCGGGTCTCGAACAACCCGACGCAGGCGGGCAGGTTTTCTTCGGCGAACAGGACGTCACGCCGCTGCCGATCGAGCAGCGCCATGTCGGCATGGTGTTCCAGAGCTACGCACTGTTTCCCAATATGAGTGTCGCCGAAAACATCGCATATGGCCTCAAGGTGCGCGGCATGGCCGAAGTGGAAAAGAAACAGCGCGTCGTCGAGATGCTGTCAATGATGCATCTGGAGAGTTTCGCCGAACGCCGTATCGACCAGCTCTCCGGTGGTCAACGCCAGCGTGTCGCACTTGCGCGCGCACTGGCGGTACGCCCACGCGTGTTGCTGCTGGATGAACCGCTCACCGCGCTCGACGCCAAGCTGCGCGAATCGCTGCGCGCGGAAATTGATCGCCTGTTGCGCAGCCTGAAAATCACCGCCGTCTACGTGACCCACGATCAATCCGAAGCCATGGCGCTGGGAGACCGCATTGCGGTGATGGAAAAGGGTCGCATCGCGCAGATCGGCAGCCCGCGTGAAATCTACTATCGGCCGGCAACCCGATTCGTTGCCGATTTCATCGGCTCGATGAATCGCGTGCAGGGCATGGTGGACGGCGAAAGCCTGCAGCTACCCAGCGGCTTGTTGCGCGTTGGTCCGCGTGTGTCGAACGAAGTCTTGTTTCGTCCCGAAGATGTACGCATCGTTTCAAATGGTGAGGCGCAACTGCAAGCCAAAATCGTCAGCGCATTTTTTCTGGGTGACCACACACGACTCATTCTCGATGTCGGTAACGAACAGACCATCACCGCCGAGACGGTAGACCGCCGGGAGTTCAAGCCGGGCGATATCGTGCCGATTGCGGTGGACTCAGAAGCCATACTATTTTTGGAATAGGGTCACCATGCTTATCTGCCAAATCAGCGACCTTCATATCAAGACACCGGGCAAGCTTTCTTACCGGGTGGTGGACACGAGCGGCATGTTGCAACGCTGCGTGGACCATATCCTCGCACTCAAAACCAAGCCCGACATCGTCGTCGCCACGGGGGACCTCACCGATTTTGGCAGGCCCGATGAATACACCCACCTTCGTGAATTGCTGGCGCCCCTCGCGGTGCCGCTGTACCTGATTCCCGGCAATCACGATCATCGCGAAAACATGATCGCGGCGTTTCCCGACCACGCCTATCTCACGCAGATGCGACCATTCATTCAGTACGCCATCGAGGACCTGCCCGTGCGCATCCTCGCGCTTGACACCGTCATCCCGGAAAAAAGCGGCGGAGAATTATGCGCGCAGCGGCTGGCCTGGCTAACAGAAAAGCTGGCCGCCGCACCGGATCGTCCGACCATCATCATCATGCATCACCCGCCATTCAAAACCTTCATCGGCCATATGGACAAGATTGGTCTGGCGAATGCAGACGCCCTCAAAGCCATTGTCAGCCGACACCCGCAAGTCGAGCGTGTCCTCTGCGGGCATTTGCATCGACCGATACAGGTGCGCTGGGCCGGCACGCTCGCATCCACCACCCCCAGCCCGGCGCATCAGGTCGCGCTAGAGCTGACCGACGACGCCCCATCGCATTTCGTCATGGAGCCGCCGGGATACCAGTTGCACAAATGGCATCCCGATTCCGGGCTGGTTTCGCACACCGCATTCATCGGCAAATTCGACGGGCCGTATCCGTTTTACGATGAGGGTGGGTTGATCGATTAGTTTTTTCGCGCATGGGTCAGGACTTGGCCATCGTAGCCGCAGTCAACAAGGGCCAAGCCGACAGCGATGGCACAGCAAAAAACGGCGCGAAACATCAACGAAGCTGCGTAACATGGCAAGCCTTCACCCAGAATCCAAACCGGCAGCGCGTTGAAAACACCCACCCACACCCTCGAAACCTCCGAAGAAGCCGGCGTACGTTTTTTGCACTTTGGGTCCGAATGGGTTCAGGGTGCGATGCGCATTGCACGGCCCTATTCACTCGAGCTTGAGTACACCCGCGAGATGGCGGCCTGCCTGCTGTTGCGCCCCGACGCCGATTGGCCGCAGCGCATTTTGCAAGTGGGCCTCGGTGCGGCGTCGCTGACCAAATTCTGGTATCGACATCGTCCCGAAGCGAAGCAAACGATTGTCGAAATCAATCCCGCTGTGGTGTTCATGGCGCAGCAATCGTTCAAGCTTCCCGCCAACGATGCGCGCATCGATATCCAGATCGGTGACGGCGTGGCGTGGATGCACGAGGACCGGCGCGATAAATTCGATTGCATCATGGTCGATGGCTACGATCACAATGCGCGCTTCGGTGCACTCGGCACCGAGGCGTTTTACCGAGACTGCAGGAAGCGCTTGAGTAAACACGGCGTACTGGTGCTGAATCTTTTCGGGCGCGCGCACGGCTACAAAAAGCAGATCGAAAATTTGCGCGCCGCCTTTGATTCGCGTGTGCTCGCGCTGGCGCCGGTCGAAGGTGGCAACGCAATTGCGTTTGCCGTAAACGGCGAACCGGTGGCGCTGGAAATGGCGATGCTGCGCGCCGATGCACGGCGCCTGTTCGATGAAACCGGACTCAAGTTCACCGGCACACTGGTGCGGCTCGACCAGGCGATCGCGGCAATGATGGCGCAGCTCAGCAAAAAGCGCGGCGCGCTGTGGTTGTAAAGACGGGCGCGAAAAGCGAACCCGGGCGGTTATTTCAGGCGCGAGGATATTGCGGTCGCGATGAAGCTCGCCATTGCGCGCTGCGTAAGCAGAAAAGCCGGATAAATTAGCAAACTCCAGCACTGGCGCGGATCACCAAGGGATTTCGCGGATTAAACAACGAGTCCCGACAACTTAAGGCGCCAGCAGATAGGGGTGAGGTAACGAACCGCGGTACCCTTTTGTTTCTGACACGAAAGGAAACCGCTATGAGTGGTACGCCCCTCACCTTGGAAGAACGATACCTTATTCACGCTGGTTTTGTGGCGGGATTGTCGCCGGCTGAGATAGCCAAGCAATTGCGTCGACATCGGTCGGTGATTTACGACGAACGACACCGAGGTCTTACCAGAGCCGGCAACTATTGCCCACATCGCGCCCAGTTGCACCGCGACGCGGCGGTGGCCCGCAGCGCGGCCAACAGTCGTCGAAAGCCGGCGGCAGAATGGCGCAAGGTGGAGCGCCAGTTCAAGCGCGGCTGGTCGCCCGAACAAATCAGCGGGCGGCGCAAGTTACGACAAGACCGGCATACGATCAGCATTCCGGCGATCTACGCGGCGGTGGAGCGGTATTGCTGGCAGGCCTGGTTGCACACTTCGCGGTTACGGCAGCATCTGAAGCGGCCTGCCCGACGCCCGTGGAACGGCGACGCACAATCGATTCACCTGCGCGCCAAAGACGTGCAATCGCGCACCCAGAAGGGTCATTGGGAGGCCGATACGGCGGTTGGCAAGAAGAAGGATGTCCAGCGCATTCTGATGATGAATGAGCGTCAGAGCCTGTACATGGAGCTGGTGTTGCAGCGGCACCCGGACGCGACGAAGACGAGTCAGTCGATGAAACGCAGGCTAGGCAAGAATGGCATTGCGTTCAGGAGCGTCACCACCGATCGCGGTAGTGAGTTCACAGCTACCGGTCGGGCCTTTAAAGGGAAAGCGTTTGTCTGCGATCCCCACGCACCCAACCAGCGCGGTACCAATGAAAACCAGATCGGCATGATGCGTGTGGACTTGCCCAAAGGCGTGAGCATGGACAATCTCACCCCGGCAAAGGTCAAGAAACTCCAGGATAAATACAACCACCGCCCTCGCAAGTCGTTAGGTTTCTTGACCCCCTATGAGGTAGCATTCAACCGCCGACCGCGTGTCGGGACTCGTACTTGAATCCGCGTTTACGCTCGAAACGCCGCGCCAGTGCTAGAGTTTCGCCGCCGTCATAAATCCTATTTCGCCGCCTTCACATCCGCAAGTTCCTTCTCAAGACTGTCTACGCGCCTCTGCATCGCGGTCAATTTCCCCTGCATGAGAC